>NZ_JBJKOD010000058.1:0-503 GCF_045765065.1 Winogradskyella sp. 4-2091 | reverse complement strand
GCTACGGCAACTCCTTCTGGTGGTACTGCACCTTATACTTATTTATGGTCCGCGAATGCTGCCAACCAAACTACAGCTGCTATTACAGATTTATCGGAAGGCACTTACTCGGTAACAATTACAGATGCTAATGATTGTACAACAACACAATCGGTAACCATTTCATGTACTGATGATTGTGATACAGCAACCACTTCTGGAACCATTACTAATGTTCTGTGTTTTGGAGAAGCGACTGGTGCAGCAACTGTGTCAGCGAGTTCTGTAATTAATCCTACCGCTACTTTTACTTTTACATGGTCTAATGGCGATATCGATACTGGTGTCACTTCGAGTACGATAGCTGATGTCATTGCTGGGAATTATAATGTAAGTGTTACTATGGATGGATCATCTTGTGATCCTGTGGTTCATAATATTCAAATAACACAACCTTCGGAAGCGTTGAGTGTGTCTATTGATAAAGTTAATGCAACGTCAGCTCAAGGCTGTGATGATGGTAC
>NZ_JBJKOD010000057.1:0-527 GCF_045765065.1 Winogradskyella sp. 4-2091 | reverse complement strand
TTGCCTACGTGGTTGTAAACGACAAAGACCGTTTCCCGTACCAGCTTCGTGTTGCTGATTACGATGGTTACAATGAGCGATTAGTATTGCGTTCTAAGCAGCCTCTGATGTCTCCTGCATGGTCTCCAGATGGGCAGAAACTTGCGTATGTAAGCTTCCAAAATGGCCAAGCAGAAATTTTCATCATGAACATCTATACCGGTGAACGTGAAAAAATTACGTCATACCCTCGCCATAATGGTGCGCCAAGATTCTCTCCTGATGGTAACAAGTTAGCGCTTGTACTGTCTAAGACGGGCACTCTACAGGTGTACACTTTTGATCTGAAAACTCGCAAACTCACCCAAATTACGCGTAGCAGATCAAATAATACTGAACCGTTCTGGCACCCTGATGGCAAATCGCTGATTTTCACATCGGATAGGGGTGGTAAACCACAGATTTATCAAGTAAATTTGGGCAGCGGTTCTATCGATCGCTTGACTTGGCAAGGTAGCCAAAACTTGGGTGGTCAAATCACACCTGAT
>NZ_JBJKOD010000056.1:0-531 GCF_045765065.1 Winogradskyella sp. 4-2091 | reverse complement strand
TACTTTTAATGAAGCGCTTCCGACGGACTTAACTACAGAATGTGATGCCATACCTGGTGCGGATACGTTAACAGCTATTGATAGCTGTAGTTCTGCAGAGGTTACCTTTGAAGAAGAAATTATTGATGGCTCATGTATCGGTGATTATCTTATTGTAAGAACATGGACGACTAGTGATGATTGTGATAATGAAGCGGTGCATACACAAATCATAACGGTTCAAGATAATAATGCACCTACACTATTAACACCCCTTGAAACTTCTATTGCTGTACTTTGTAGTGAAATACCAACGGTACCTAATCTTGTGTTTGAAGATTCCTGTTCTAATAATATTGATGTGTCTTTTTATGAAGAATCAACTCAAGGTATTGACCCAGAATTCTATGATATTACTAGAATATGGACTGTAACTGATGATTGTGGTAATCAAACAGAGTTCTCTCAAAATATCGCTGTGGAAGTCGGGAACTATATTGATGTTGTAGATACCGCACGTTGTACTTTAGATCCTGAATTTGATCTCTTTGA
>NZ_JBJKOD010000055.1:0-537 GCF_045765065.1 Winogradskyella sp. 4-2091 | reverse complement strand
TCTATTTGGATCAGTAGCAGAAAACAACGTGTTATCATTACCATTAATATCACCAGATAAAATCGTAAGGTTTACCGCTGCATCTCTCTGAGATAAACTAACTTCTGTTCCATCAAAACCACCATATATTTTCTGATTATTAGTTAAACTAAAGACATCTGTTCTATTAGTTCCAGGTATATAAGTACCAGCTTTTACCCAAATTGTACCAGCTGGGTTATTATTTAAAGCAATTTGCAAGTTATCATAAGCATCTGCCCAACTTGTACCATCATTGTTTCCTGTAGCAGCTGCGTCTACATAAATAACTGTTGTACTTGCAGGATTAGCCCCAAACTCATATGGCCCCATATCTACTGTGGCATTAAATATACGTTGATTACCGGCTAAATCTGAAATTGTAGAAGTGGACACTCTAGTATTTTCTCCACTGTCTATTGCTGGTGATGAAGATTCTAACGTATAATCTCCATTTACAGAATCTGTAAACAAAGGATTTGTGTTTGAAACATTTGTAGTGCTAGAATGATTTGCGAA
>NZ_JBJKOD010000054.1:0-565 GCF_045765065.1 Winogradskyella sp. 4-2091 | reverse complement strand
TCAAGTAACGTGTCTACAGTGCTGCCAGACCAAAATTGGGATGACATGCTTCGTTTACACGCGCCCATAATCAGAATTGCCGCTTGTGATTGCTTAACTGCTTTTGGTAACGCCGTTTCAGGGTTTCCTTCTGGCAGCAGTAGTGGTACTCGAGTTAACTTTTGCGCAGTAATAAAGTCCGTAATGCCTGCTTTTTGGTTGCTCAAAATCTCTGCACGATAGCGAGACAGATAAGGCGCAACGTAGCGGCAGTAAACTAATGTCATTTTTCCGCTCAAGGTTTTTTCTAGCTTTGAGCCTCGCGATACGATGGCTTTATCTACGACTGATTTTGCATCTCCGCGATGAAGCGGATCTATCGCGCAAAGCATGTTGGCGTGAGAAGGCCATGAACGCTCACTTAATAGCAATAGATCACAATCGTTTTTTGCTAGCTCGGTGAGTAAGGTTTGAATGTCATGCTTGTTAAAATGCCCCACGAGCAGTAAATCTGTGTGGTCGACAAGCCGTTTCGCGACTTGAGCGATCCAATGACTCCCTTTGAAATGCTCATAAGAGAGGGTCG
>NZ_JBJKOD010000053.1:0-590 GCF_045765065.1 Winogradskyella sp. 4-2091 | reverse complement strand
AATTTTGGAAAACAATTAGAGCATTACCCATTCTAATAATCCTGCCATCAACTCACATGATTTGGTGGCAGGATTAGCCGTTTACTTTCATTTCTGCCGTATTTGAAGCAGTTTTTATGGATATGAGAGGCTTTATCAAATTTAAAAAATCTAAGTATCCTTAGAATCATCAAATCACATGGCATTTAATGGCTTTCTGGCATGGTGATGGCACGATAGTGGCATCTGTAATCCTCCTTAAATAAAGGGTTTTATGTATTTATGCCACATTGCCATTACTTTTAGATAAAACTTAATGAGAAATAAAATAGTAAAATATAATAGATATAGAAGTAGATAATAGTTTCTAGATATTTGATGGCAATGTGGCACAGCTCTGTAACAATCTCAAGATGGTTTTCAAAGCAAATAAGCTTTGTTTAATATTAATTTAAAATGAAATTGTATTTGACTATATTTGAGAATAGTTTTCTCAAAACAAGTGAAAGAAATAATGACGTTTTTGAACAAAATTGACACCTATACAGCACCTCTAAAAAATAAAACCCTAATAACTAGATAGTTAAAAGGGCTTTTGTGGAGTCGGAGAG
>NZ_JBJKOD010000052.1:0-600 GCF_045765065.1 Winogradskyella sp. 4-2091 | reverse complement strand
CGTTGTGCATAATGTGCCACTCATACTCAAAACGAACTAAATTGAACTGAAAAACAATTTAAAAATAAGAGTTCTGAAATGTTGAACAAATGAAAATAACAAAAATAATTGGAATAATATGGCTAATTTTTAGCCTGTTATTTTTCTACCAAGGTTTCGGGTATTTATACCAATATTCTGAATCTGGAATTTTATGGGCATTTATGATTCCAATAATAATAGCATACACGAAAATCGTTTGCGGAATTTTAAGTTTATTAATCGGAATTAAATTTATTAAAGGAAAATCTGAAATTAATTATCTGATTCTACCTTTAGCATTGCTTCTGATAATCTATTTAACAGTTGACATAATTCAGTACGGAATTTCAACAATTTACTATTCAGGAGAGAATATATTATTATTGATTTTAATTGCAACAACATTTTATAAACTAAAAACAAAAATCGGAATTACTAACCTGATTGAAAAACTGAAAGAAAACAAACTAATTGTAATTGGAATTTTAATATTAGGATTTATACCATATGTATTAGCTGAATTGACAACATATGATTTTTATAAATTCTTACACTAAAGGAAAAACACTATGCACAACA
>NZ_JBJKOD010000051.1:0-608 GCF_045765065.1 Winogradskyella sp. 4-2091 | reverse complement strand
TGCTTAACCACGCAACAAACCATATACAAACACGTTAGCTTTAATTGTTCCGAAAAATGAAAATCGTAACCGAAAAAATAAATAGTGAACCAAATCATTCCATCTCGAAAAAGGATGTGAAAGCGATTATCGAAATTATTCCCAATGATTGGATTGGAGTTGCTCACATTTTTTCTATTTCGTCTCAACTCTTTGAGAATTCAAATTGGGACAGACCGGTTATTCAGAATAATACAACATTTAAAATATTATCACGCGGAATTGACCGAAACGAAATAATAAAAGAATTACTAATTGAATTGGCTATTAGACCAACAAGAACGTATCCACCGAAAGGACATTCTTTGACAAAATCGCAACGGAAAAAATTGGAAGAATTGATAATGCCATATTATAATAAATTGACTGAATAAAACGGAATTATCACTCAAACGGAATTTGAGCAAGTTTGCGGAATTGAAAAGCGGAATAACAATAAAACGTGCTCACTCAAATGTGTCACAACTAAAAGCTAACAACGTGTATAAAAAATTGCTAAATTAGTGCTTAACCCAAGGTAGTTGCATTTTTGTTACGTCTGAATTTCCTTCGGAAATTCCTCGCACACA
>NZ_JBJKOD010000050.1:0-633 GCF_045765065.1 Winogradskyella sp. 4-2091 | reverse complement strand
GCTGTGGAAGTCGGGAACTATATTGATGTTGTAGATACCGCACGTTGTACTTTAGATCCTGAATTTGATCTCTTTGATTTATTATCTGGTGATTTTGAAACAGATGGTGTTTGGAGTATTATTGCTGGTGATGCCACTCTTAATGGTAGCTATTTTGACCCAGGATTACATCAGGTTGGTAATTATACCTTCGGATATGCTATTCCTAATGGTCCTTGCCAAACCGAAGTAGAAGTAAATATTGCTATTGATGATGATTGTGTGGTTTTACTTTGTGGTGAAGATGATGTAGTGATATCTAAAACTGTGACGGCTAATGGAGATGGATTTAATGACTTTTTTACCATTACAGGAATTGAGGTTTGTGATTTTGAAATCGAAGTACAAATATTTAATCGTTGGGGTGCGGAGATTTATAAATCTAATAATTACAACAATGATTGGAGTGGATTGTCTCATAATTCATCTGTAGGAAATTCAGGTAATGTCCCAACAGGTACATACTATTATATTGTGCATTTAAAAGATAGTGGCTTAGCCCCTTTTACTGGTCCTATCTATATAGCAACAAATTAAAACTTAACCAATGAAGTTATCTAAATACATCTGTATTGCTGTACTCTTTTTTAGTGG
>NZ_JBJKOD010000049.1:0-693 GCF_045765065.1 Winogradskyella sp. 4-2091 | reverse complement strand
TGCAAAGGGTTGGTAAGTCGGGATGACCCCCTAGCCTTAACAGTGCTCTACCCCAAGTAGTATTCGTCCGAGGCGCTACCTAAATAGCTTTCGGGGAGAACCAGCTATCTCCAGGTTTGATTGGCCTTTCACCCCTAGCCACAAGTCATCCGCTAATTTTTCAACATTAGTCGGTTCGGTCCTCCAGTTGATGTTACTCAACCTTCAACCTGCCCATGGCTAGATCACCTGGTTTCGGGTCTATATCCAGAGACTGAACGCCCAGTTAAGACTCGGTTTCCCTACGGCTCCCCTAGATGGTTAACCTTGCCACTGAATATAAGTCGCTGACCCATTATACAAAAGGTACGCAGTCACAGGACAAAGCCTGCTCCTACTGCTTGTACGTACACGGTTTCAGGTTCTATTTCACTCCCCTCACAGGGGTTCTTTTCGCCTTTCCCTCACGGTACTGGTTCACTATCGGTCAGTCAGTAGTATTTAGCCTTGGAGGATGGTCCCCCCATATTCAGACAGGATATCACGTGTCCCGCCCTACTCGATTTCACTGAACACACGTCGTCAACTACGGGACTATCACCCTGTATCGTCGGACTTTCCAGACCGTTCGTCTAACGCGTGTAAAGCTTAAGGGCTAGTCCAATTTCGCTCGCCGCTACTTTCGGAATCTCGGTTGATTTCTTTTCCTCGGGG
>NZ_JBJKOD010000048.1:0-788 GCF_045765065.1 Winogradskyella sp. 4-2091 | reverse complement strand
TACACCTTTGAGGTTGAATGTAACCAAACTTATACCATACTAGGAACTAAAGAAGATTACCAAGAGGACAAGAAAATAATAACAACTTCTAGAAAAAACGAAGACACCATAACCGCTGATCTGGTACTTAAACCGCTAATCTTAGAAAGTCAGATTATTATTAACCCTATTTTCTTTGACTATGATAAGGATACCATTAGAACAGATGCGCAATACGAACTCGAAAATATTGTTAACGTTCTTCGTAAACACAAAGAAATGGTTATTAAAATTGAATCTCATACCGATAGTAGAGGACGTGATAAGTATAACTTAAAATTATCCGATAGACGTGCTAAATCTACTAGAGAATATATAATATCCCGTGGTATTGAGCCTAGCAGAATACAAAGTGCTAGAGGTTTTGGGGAAACTAGATTGTTAAATAAGTGTGCTAACGGTGTTAAATGTACGGAACAAGAGCACCAAGTCAATAGACGTTCTTACTTCTATATTGTTGATGGAGAAGATCAGAACCCTTAAATAACCAAACTATATTTTACTAAGATAAAGAGTGAGTTCATATGGAACTTGCTCTTTTTTTGTTTAAAATTAGATTACAAAAAACTAAAACTCTAAACAAACTACACGACCTAAAACTTAAAACAATAAGATAAAATAAATTCATCTTTTATCTATGAAAGAACTAGTCTTCAACTGAAAATAAATTAAAAATTTCTACTGTATTTTTTTAAATTACAACGTATTACCCTTTAAAACGCTATAATTTGTTTTCAAAATAATCCTAT
>NZ_JBJKOD010000047.1:0-803 GCF_045765065.1 Winogradskyella sp. 4-2091 | reverse complement strand
CGTTGCCATTCATTGCGGAACGCACTCTGAACGGGAAAAAAGCAGTTATTTTTTCGAAATTTTTTTTCAGAGTTTTAAGAAATAAAAAATCGAAAAATCATATTTCGGAATTTTAAAAAATACACTGGAATTTGACTCAAAAACTGACCAAATATGACGTCTGACTTTTTAGCTCGTATGCGGAATCAGAATCTGAATTGAAAACAACGAAAAGGCAAAAGCCATATTGAACAATTATGAAACAAGCAATTATTATAATCTTTCTATTATCATCAATCACATCTTTTAGTCAAAAAAAAGAACTGCAAGATATTGTTGGAAATTGGATATGCACTAAAGCGGAATTCAATGCGGAATCATCAGACTCTCGGATTGAGAAATATCTAACACTTTTTAAGGATTCTCAATTTTGTTTTGATAACAATGAAAAATTTACACTCAAAAAAACTAATGCTGATAATGTGTCACAAATTATAATTGATAGTTATTGGAAATTAAACAAGGAAAATCAGATAATTATAGATTATAAAAATCCATCTTCGATTTTAAAAATTGTAATTGAAACTAAAGAGGAAGAAATTTATTTTTTATTATTTGACCAAACTATGTCGTTAAAGATGGAAAGAGTAAATTAATTGACCACAACGATATTTTGAAAAAAAAACAACGAAATGGCAACAACGTGTATAATTAATTGCTTTGGCAAGTGCTTATTTGGAAAATTCCTTCGGAATTTTCTCTGGTTCGTGAATGTTTGCTAAATTAGTTGCTTACCACGCAACTAACCATACACAATAACGTTG
>NZ_JBJKOD010000046.1:0-926 GCF_045765065.1 Winogradskyella sp. 4-2091 | reverse complement strand
TCTATATAGCAACAAATTAAAACTTAACCAATGAAGTTATCTAAATACATCTGTATTGCTGTACTCTTTTTTAGTGGGTCTATGAGCTTTGCTCAGCAGTTACCACAGTTTACACAATATATGTTTAACACCATTTCTATTAATCCTGCCTATGCTGGGAGTAGAGAAACACTTAGTGTCGTTGGACTACACAGAAGTCAATGGGTGGGTCTCGAAGGTGGTCCTGAAACGCAAACGTTATCTGTCCATACGCCTTTAAGAAATGAAAACATGGGATTAGGAATCTCCTTTATCAATGATAAGTTAGGATACGAAAACTTCTCATACCTATATGCTGATTATTCTTATACCATTAAAACAAGTGAAAACACAAAACTAGCCTTTGGGATTAAAGGTGGTGTAACACATTACAGTTTAGATGAAGCGTTATTAAATGATCCATCCGTAGTTGATGATCCTTTTTTTAATGATGTCTCAAACCGATGGAGTCCTAATTTTGGTGCTGGCCTATTTTTACATGCACCTAAATGGTATGTCGGGTTATCCGCACCTAGAATTTTAAATACCGATTATAATAAAGGACGAAATGGAACTTTAGATTACATCGCTTTAGAACGCATTAGCTATTATTTAACCAGTGGATACGTTTTTAATTTAAGTGAAAATACGAAACTAAAACCCTCTGTATTACTTAAAGCAACTAATGGTGCACCTTTATCTTTTGATATTTCGGCTAACTTTTTGTTTAATGAAGTCTTTTGGATTGGTGGTGCATACAGAATTAACGAAAACGCTGCCGCTATAGGTGGTATTGCTGATTTTCAAATATCAAAGCAGATGAGAATTGGTTATGCCTATGAATATCCTATATCGGATTTAGCAGCATACACCAGTGGTACACACGAAGTATTATTAATGTTTGAAGT
>NZ_JBJKOD010000045.1:0-944 GCF_045765065.1 Winogradskyella sp. 4-2091 | reverse complement strand
GGCGATCCTATTACCATTACTGCAACTACTGATCCTGCAAATGGAACTGTAACTCTAAATCCTGATGGAACCATTACTTATACGCCTGATCTTGGATTTACGGGTGAAGATACCTTTACCTATACAATCTGTGATGATGGTACGCCTGCACTTTGTGATACTGCTAATGTTACAGTAACAGTTCAAGATGCTAGTATGCCAAATACAACAAATGCTAATGATGATGCTTACTATGTAACGCCTACTAGCGTTCTAATAGGAAATGTATTATTTAACGATAATGATATTGAAGGTAATACCCAAACTGTAACTTCTACAACCGTTACTACTACTCAAGGTGTTACCGTAAATATTGATCCTAATACTGGTGAGTTTACTTACACCCCTAATGCTGGATATTCGGGTACGGATTCATTCGTATATACAATCTGTGATAACGGTACTCCTATGGCCTGTGATCAAGCCACTGTATACATTACTATTGATGGGGTTGCTGGTCTTAGTATAGAAAAATCAGCTTCGAGCTCAACTGTTGGTTGTGTTGGAGAAGGTGATACTATTACTTATACATTTACAGTTACCAATTCGGGTAGTGTCCTTATTAATTCAATAACAATTATTGATGATTTATTAGGGGGTGATATTACATCGTCTTTAACTCTTACTGGAGATAACGGAGATGGTATTCTTGATCCTACTGAAACTTGGATTTTCACTGCACCTGACTATACCATTACTCAAGCTAACGTTGATGCGGGTAATATCACAAACAATGTGACTGCTAATGGTTTAGAACCTGATGGGACAACAACGGTTGTTGCCACTGATACTTACATCATCGATGCGAATAATACTGAGGTTACACTTTGTAATGATGGTGGTATTAATATCGTGAAATCTGCATCGAGCTCAACGACAGGTTGTGTCGGTGAAGGCGATTTAAT
>NZ_JBJKOD010000044.1:0-976 GCF_045765065.1 Winogradskyella sp. 4-2091 | reverse complement strand
CAACGTTTATGTGTATGGTTAGTTGCGTGTTTCAGCAACTAATTTAGTAAACAAAAACGAATGCGAGAAAATTCCGAAGGAATTTTCCAAATAAGCACTTGCCAAAGCAATTAATTATACACGGTGTTGTAAGTAGTGTTTTTTCGCTTACTTGCTCAATTTTAGTATTCGGAATGCTCCTTGAATTACCAATGCAAAAACGATTGTTCCGATAATCAAATCAGGTTTGCTTGAACTTAACCAATTTACCAAAAGTCCAGCGATTATTACGCCTAAATTGATAATCACATCATTCGAGGTGAAAATCATACTAGCTTTCATATGTGCCTCGTCTTTGCTTTTTGACTTTTGCAAAATGTAAAGACAAATTCCGTTTGCTATAAGTGCAAAAATAGAGACGATAATCATTGTTGAAAAATCGGGAAGTTTCTCGTCTCCGAAAAATCTCCTTAAAACTTCTACAAATCCAATAATCGCAAGTGTTATTTGAAAATATCCAGCAAGTTTGGCAATCCGTTTTTTCTTTATTATTGTTCCACCAACCGCAAACAAACTTATTCCATAAACGAAACTATCGGCAAGCATATCCAAGCTGTCTGCAACAAGTCCCATAGATTTTGAGATAATTCCTGTTGTCATTTCGATAATGAAAAAAGCAAAATTTATTACAAGTACAGACCAAAGTAGTTTTTTCTGATTTTCATTTTCTTTAAATTCCGTTTGGTCGGTTTGTTCCGTTGAGATTTTCTTTCCGCCTAAATTTAGTTTGATAACTGACTTTTCGATTTGGTCAATTTCTCCGCTGTGAAAAACGGTCAATTTTCGATTCGGAATATCAAAGTCCAAATTCGCAATGCTCGAAATTCCGTCCAATTTCATTCGGATAAGATTTTCCTCAGATGGACAGTCCATTTTGGTAATTTCAAATATTGTCTTTTTCACTCGGTTTTTTTGGGTTTCGGCATTACTTACAACG
>NZ_JBJKOD010000043.1:0-1169 GCF_045765065.1 Winogradskyella sp. 4-2091 | reverse complement strand
TCAGAACTCTTATTTTTAAATTGTTTTTCAGTTCAATTTAGTTCGTTTTGAGTATGAGTGGCACATTATGCACAACGTGTTTATATATGGTTTGTTGCGTGGTTTAAGCAACTAATTTAGTAAATAATTACAGGCAAAGAAAATCCGCGAGGATTTTCGTAAGTAGAAAAAAAGCCAGCAATAAATTATATATGGTGTTGGTAACCGTTTTATTTACTTATTTCTCTTTTTGAATTCCAATTAATTTCAATGTTTTCATATTTTTCTTTAAGTTTTGAGATTATTTCCTTTTCAAATTCATTCTCATTTTCAACAAATGTTGCGCTATAAAATGAATGTATTTCTCTGCCATTTTTAAGTAAAGGTTCTTTCGGGTCTAATAAAGGTTTTAAAGTTTTTATAGATTGATAAATTACCCAAGGAAATGGTCTAATATGTCTATGCATATGATGATTCAACCAATTATTGACCCATTCAATTTCATTCCAATTAATTTCTTTAGAATATTCAACATTTTTAAGTGTTTTCGCTATTTTTATTAATGTTGATAGTCCAATATTCTGATGGTTACTTGTTGCATAATCAATTCCAAGTAAACCTCTAATTCTGTTTTCTAAAGATAGTCTTAAAGAATATATAGTTAGTAAGTCAGTTGAATAATTATCTTGATTTTGTTCTCTTATTTGATGTTTATAAAATAAATTTTCGGCAAAACTAAAATGTATAGCAGAAGGTAAAGTATTTGTACTAACTAAAATAAAACTTAAATTTTCATTTTTGTCTAAAAGTTGAACAAATCTTTTAATGTCCGCAATTACAATTTGGATTTGTTTTTTTGTGAAGTCATTTTTTAAACTTGATAAGTATTGAATAGAAGACTGAATATGACACCTTGCTATTAATTGTTCTTCTTTTAAAGTCCATTTTACTTTAAAAATATTATTCCTTATACAATTAAGTTTTAAATTTTTCCTCCTAATTTTTCTAAATAATGAATTAGATTTTCAATATTCTCCTTGTCAATATTAGAATAAATATTTTTTAATGTTTCAGTTTGTTTCAATTGAAAGGCGAATTTTCGTTAATGGTTACCAACGTTATTGTGTATGGTTAGTTGCGTGGTAAGCAACTAATTTAGCAAACATTCACGAACCAGAGAAAATTCCGAA
>NZ_JBJKOD010000042.1:0-1263 GCF_045765065.1 Winogradskyella sp. 4-2091 | reverse complement strand
GAAGATTTTGAAGGTGATAACCAAACCGTTACTGCCAACTCTAATCCTACCAATGGAACTGTAGTAATGAATCCTAACGGAACGTATACTTACACTCCTAACCCTGGATTTATTGGGGAAGATACTTTTGAATATACTATTTGTGATGATGGTAATCCTCAAGCTTGTGATACTGCTACAGTTTATATTGACGTTTTACCTGAAAGTGGACCGTCTAACGAAGCGCCTATTGCTAATGCAGATACGTCAACAACACCTGTAGGAACACCTATTGATATTGTTGTCCTTGCCAATGATTTTGATCCTGATGGCGATCCTATTACCATTACTGCAACTACTGATCCTGCAAATGGAACTGTAACTCTAAATCCTGATGGAACCATTACCTATACGCCTGATCCTGGATTTACGGGTGAAGATACCTTTACCTATACAATCTGTGATGATGGTACGCCTGCTCTTTGTGATACTGCTACAGTGACTGTAACAGTTCAAGATGCTAGTATGCCAAATACGACTAATGCTAATGATGATGCTTACTATGTAACGCCTACTAGTGTTTTAACAGGAAATGTATTATTTAACGATAATGACATTGAAGGTAATACCCAAACTGTAACTTCTACTACTGTAACAACTGCAGAAGGTGTTATCGTAAATATTGATCCTAATACTGGGGAGTTTACTTACACGCCTAATGCTGGATATTCTGGTACGGATTCTTTCATTTATACTATTTGTGATAATGGAAACCCTATAGCTTGTGATCAAGCTACTGTATATATAACCATTGATGGTGTTGCTGGTCTTAGTATTGAAAAATCTGCTTCGAGCTCAACGACAGGTTGTGTCGGTGAAGGCGATACAATAACTTATACCTTTACTGTTACTAATTCTGGTAGTGTTCTTATTAATTCAATAACTATAATTGATGATTTATTAGGTGGTGATATTACGTCGTCTTTAACGCTTACTGGCGATAATGGCGATGGTATTCTTGACCCAACGGAAACTTGGATTTTCACTGCGCCTGATTATACCATTACGCAAGCTAACGTGAATGCTGGAAATATTACCAACAATGTTACAGCTAATGGTTTAGAACCTGATGGAACAACTGTTGTTCAAGCCACTGATACTTATATCATTGATGCTAGTAATACAGATGTAACACTATGTAATGATAGTGGTATTAATATCGTAAAATCTGCTTCGAGCTCAACGACAGGTTGTGTTGGTGAAGGCGATTTAATTACTTATACA
>NZ_JBJKOD010000041.1:0-1300 GCF_045765065.1 Winogradskyella sp. 4-2091 | reverse complement strand
TGACCCGTCCTGAATAAAGGCTACATTATTTTAAACATTATGTACAAAAATGACAAAGTAATCAGACGGTATTCAGAACCATTTAAACTGAAAATTTTAGCGGAACTTACAACCGGAAAACACACAAAGAGCGAACTTTGTAAACTCTACTCTATTGCACCTACTACAGTTAATGAGTGGATTAAAAAGTATAATCGTAAAGACTTAATGAACACCAGAGTAAAAGTGGAAACGAAAGACGAAATATCTAGAATAAAAGCATTGCAAAAAGAGAATGAAAAACTTAAAAAGCTACTGCTTAAAAAGGATTTGGATGCATTGGTAGAGGAATCTTATCTTGAAGTAGCTGCAGAAAAATTAGGATATAAAAATGTTCAGCAACTTAAAAAAAAACTCAATATCTAGCTTTTATTAAAACTAGAAATAGAGCTAAGGGATTTGCTTCTTTATCTACTATAGCAAGTTGTTTTGGACTTAAACGTGATGCGTATTATAAATACAAATCTAGAGCTGATAAGCGTTTAAAACTAGAACAACAGATTATAAAAATAGTCAGTAAAAAACGCAAATCCCTTCCTAGAGAAGGCGTACGTAAACTCATAAAATCATTAGATGATGAGTTTACAAAAGCTAACATCAAAGTTGGTAGAGATACGCTATTTAATGTCCTTAGAAAACATAATATGCTAACACTTAGAAAGAAAACCAGTGCCAGAACTACTAACTCATATCATCGCTTTTATAAGTATAACAACATTATAAAAGACCTTGAAATAGCGCGAACTAATCAAGTTTGGGTATCTGATATTACATACATAAGAACTGTAAAAGGGTTTTGTTATCTAGCCTTAATAACAGATATGTATTCTAGGAAAATTGTTGGTTATGATCTTAGTGATAGTTTGGAACTAAAAGGATGTGTAAGAGCCCTAAATAAGGCCATATATCAAGCCAAAAACATTAAACAGCTTATTCATCATTCTGACAGAGGAATACAGTATTGTAGCAATCAATACACGCAAATACTAAAGAGAAAAAAGATAGATATCAGTATGACTGAAGAAAATCATTGTTACGAAAATGCCATGGCTGAGCGTGTAAATGGCATATTAAAAGATGAGTTTTATCTCGACCAGACCTTTGATAACGTAGCACACGCTAAAAGAGCTGCAAAAAATGCAATTAATTTATACAACGAAATAAGATTACATTTATCTTTAGACTATAAAACACCTAATATGGTATATAAATTATCAGCTTAATTCAATTTTAACCTGTAGCCATATTTCAGGACAAGACA
>NZ_JBJKOD010000040.1:0-1615 GCF_045765065.1 Winogradskyella sp. 4-2091 | reverse complement strand
ACCATATGTATTAGCTGAATTGACAACATATGATTTTTATAAATTCTTACACTAAAGGAAAAACACTATGCACAACATCGTGTATAATTAATTGCTTCATTTCTGCTCTACTTGCGAATATTCCTGCGGAATATTCACAGGTTCGTAAAAGTTTACTAACTTAGTTGCTGAACCACGCAACTAACCATACACAAACACGTTGTACACAAGCTGAAAAACGAACTCAAATTGATAAAAAAGTTACTAATTGGAATTTTATTACTCGGAATAATATCCATAATCGGATATTTCGTTTTTTTGGCAAATTTTGAGATTTTTGACGAACCAACAGAAACGGAATTAAAAGTAGAATGCGATTACGAAGGTTTACGTAAAGTAAAAATGACCGAAATGACTGGAAATGCAACTGCGAATAGGTCAATTCATATTTACGCAACTAATTGCAATTACGATGAAAATATTGAACTTGAATCAATCTTTGTCGCAAGTGCTGGATTCATAAAACCAAAAGATGTGAATTTTGAGTGGAAAAGTTTTGACACTTTGACAATTAGATACAATAAAAAACTAGAGATTTTCAAACAAAAAACAGAATCGGAATCTGTAAACCCAAAAATAATATTTGAATATATAGCAGATTAAATGAAAACATTTCGATTCATATTAATTGTAATTCTATCAATAATAATATTGCTGACAACTTATTTTATAATTGACAGATATGTATTTAATCCAAATATGAAAGGAATTAGTCCTGTCGATATTAAAAACATTTTGGCTTATTTAATTTTCCCTTTAATTATTTCAATTTTAATAATTTGGTTTATTGAGAGACGTACAAAAACAATAAAAAAATAAAAGCCAGTGTACAACACCGTATAAAATTAATTGCTAGTGCAAGCTTACTTACGAAAATCCTCGCGGATTTTCTATTCGGTTTGTATTTGCTAAATTAGGTGCTTAAACAACGCAACTAATCTTATACAAACACGTTACCATTAATTATGAAGACAGCCATTTTATTTATTTTCTTAATTTCAAGTTTTGGAATATCCGCACAAGATATTTCCGAATCTGAATTTAAAAACTCGAATTGGTTTACAGAGATTAATGGAGGAAATATATTTAAAACTGATACTATAATAATATCCAAATTAACGAATATTGAGCCAAAAAAGTATTCGCATATGCGGATGTTTGTAGAAATGGATTATTTAGAAGCTGATCTTTTTTCCGCACTTGAATTTAGAAAAAACGATATTTATATTCAAGAAATTGACAAAGATGCGTGCGGATTTAGTTATAGCGAAACACTAAAGTGGGAGTTTGATAACGAAACACAAATTTTACGATTTTATAAAAACGACAACTTAATTGCGGAATATGAAATTATCTCGCAAAAAACTAATTTTACTGAATGGAGTAATAAGGAAGAGAAACCTATCGAAATAAGTGCAAATGTATTGACATTGGAATTAATCAAGTTGCGGAAATAACTAATGGTAACACTGTATATAATTTATTGCTTGGTTCAAGCCTACTTACGAAAATCCTCGCGGATTTTCTATTCGGTTTTTATTTGTTAACTTAGTTGCTTAACCACGCAACAAACCAT
>NZ_JBJKOD010000039.1:0-1619 GCF_045765065.1 Winogradskyella sp. 4-2091 | reverse complement strand
TGTATAAGTAATTAAATCGCCTTCACCAACACAACCTGTCGTTGAGCTCGAAGCAGATTTTACGATATTAATACCACCATCATTACACAGTGTTACATCTGTATTACTAGCATCAATGATATAAGTATCAGTGGCTTGAACAGCAGTTGTTCCATCAGGTTCTAAACCATTAGCCGTAACATTGTTGGTTATATTCCCAGCATCAACATTAGCTTGTGTAATGGTATAATCAGGTGCTGTAAATATCCAAGTTTCTGTAGGATCTAAAAGCCCATTCGTATTAGTGTCTCCAGTAAGTGTAAGTAACGATGTAATATTACCGCCTAATAAATCATCAGTAATTGTGATAGAGTTGATAGACACATTACCAGTATTAGTTACTGTAAATGTATAAGTAATTAAATCGCCTTCACCGACACAACCCGTTGTTGAGCTCGAAGCTGATTTTACGATATTAATCCCACCATCATTACATAGTGTTACATCTGTATTACTAGCATCAATGATATAAGTATCAGTGGCTTGAACAGCAGTTGTTCCATCAGGCTGCAGACCATCAGCGGTAACATTGTTGGTAATATTTCCAGCATCAACGTTAGCCTGCGTAATAGTATAATCAGGCGCAGTAAATATCCAAGTTTCTGTAGGATCTAAAAGCCCATTCGTATTAGTGTCTCCAGTAAGTGTAAGTGACGACGTAATATCACCACCTAATAAGTCATCGGTAATTGTGATAGAATTGATAGACACATTACCAGTATTAGTTACTGTAAATGTATAAGTAATTAAATCGCCTTCACCAACACAACCTGTCGTTGAGCTCGAAGCAGATTTTACGATATTAATACCACCATCATTACATAGTGTTACATCTGTATTACTAGCATCAATAACATAAGTATCAGTAGCAGCAACCGCAGTTGTTCCATCAGGCTGTAAACCATCAGCCGTAACATTGTTGGTAATATTCCCAGCATCCACATTAGCTTGAGTAATGGTATAATCAGGAGCAGTAAAGATCCAAGTTTCTGTAGGATCTAAAAGATCATTAGTATTCGTATCTCCCGTCAGTGTAAGTGACGACGTAATATTACCGCCTAATAAATCATCAGTAATTGTGATAGAATTAATAGAAACATCACCAGTATTAGTTACTGTAAATGTATAAGTAATTAAATCGCCTTCACCGACACAACCTGTAGTTGAGCTCGATGCTGTTTTCACAATATTAATCCCACCATCATTACACAATGTCACATCTGGATTATTCGCATCAATAACATAAGTATCAGTAGCTTGAACAGCAGTTGTTCCATCAGGCTGTAAACCACTAGCCGTAACATTGTTGGTAATATTCCCAGCATCCACATTAGCTTGAGTAATGGTATAATCAGGAGCAGTAAAGATCCAAGTTTCTGTAGGATCTAAAAGGCCATTAGTATTCGTATCTCCCGTAAGTGTAAGTGACGACGTAATATCTCCACCTAATAAATCATCAGTAATTGTGATAGAATTAATAGAAACATTACCAGTATTAGTAATTGTAAATGTATAAGTAATTAAATCGCCTTCACCGACACAACCTGTCGTTGAGCTCGATGCAGATTTCACGATATTAA
>NZ_JBJKOD010000038.1:0-1623 GCF_045765065.1 Winogradskyella sp. 4-2091 | reverse complement strand
ATTTTCTTGTCCTCTTGGTAATCTTCTTTAGTTCCTAGTATGGTATAAGTTTGGTTACATTCAACCTCAAAGGTGTATGCACCATCCTCATCAGTAATAATTTCATCAATAATTTTCCCGGTTTGGTCAATAAGTTGGACTTTAACCTCACTTAAAATAATTTCGGTTCTGTGTTCTGACGCTATACCAGAAATAATTTGATGGCATTCAGAGATTGTAAAGCCATAGATATCATCACCGCCTTTCCCATCAGGTCTGTTAGAAGAGATGTATCCTTTTTGGGATTCATTATCAATATAAAACGCAAAATCATCATAACCACTGTTAAAAGGGGCACCCATATTTTCAGGTTCAGAAGACTCATTTTTAAGCATATTAGATTTAAATACATCTAATAGTCCTAAATTTAAATGGCCATCAGAAGAGAAATAAAAGGTACTGTCTTTGCTTACAAAAGGAAACATTTCACGACCTTCTGTATTAATCGTATTGCCTAGATTTACGGGTTCTCCATAGGAACCATCCTCCTTAATGTCTACAGAATAAATATCTGTTTGTCCCATACCACCTTCGCGATCAGAGACAAAAAATAAAGTTTTGTTATCTACGCTTAGAGACGGATGTCCTGTAGAGAACACATCATCATTAAAAGGTAATTCTTCAGGATTGGTCCATTGTTTACCCACTAAAGAGGCTTTATAAATTTTAAGGTGTGTTGTTCCTTCTTTATCGTATTTTAAGCGCTGACGCTGATTGATATTATCTCTAGTAAAATACATGGTTTTACCATCATTAGTGATGGCAATAGAGGCTTCATGATAGATTGTGTTTACTTGTTCTCCAATAATTTCAGAAGGCGATCCGTAGGTTTCAATGATTTCACCTTCCTCATTTTCGTCTTGTTTAATGGGGATCTGAAAAATATCTAAAAAAGGTTCTTTGTTCCAGTTATAGACTTTTTTATGTTCGCCTCTAGCGGAAGCAAAGTAGAGCGTACTGTCTTTTACATAAGATCCAAAATCTGATAATTCAGAATTAAAAGGCAGGTTTTCTAAGGTAACTACAAGATCAATATTTTTAGAGGTTAGTTGATCAAAGATATCAATATTGTCGGGATCGTACCCTTTTAAACGGCTATCGCCTTGTTGGGCTTGGCTTAATTTTTTAAACCAAATATTGGCTTCTTTATAATTACCAATACTTCTAAGGGATTGAATATATTTATAAATGTATTCCGCTTCAATATTAGAGTATTTACTTAAAGCTTTTTCATACCAATAGACCGCTTTTTCAGAATTAGAATTGTTGTAATAGGCATCACCGAGTCTCGTTAATACGTGTGCATCTTCTTTTCCTTTCTCGACTACTTTTTCGTATAATTCAATAGCTTTTACGTAGCCATAATTTTCAAAAAACTTATCTGCTAGTTTGGTTTGAGCAAAGCTCAAAGTACTGACTAAAACTAATAAAAGGGTTAATAATTTAATTTTCATATTAGAATAGTTTTTAGAAATATCTAGGCGATTTAATACGTTTACTTTTAAAGACTTCAAACATTAATAATACTTCGTGTGTACCACTGGTGTATGCTGCTAAATCCGATATAGGATATTCATAGGCATA
>NZ_JBJKOD010000037.1:0-2074 GCF_045765065.1 Winogradskyella sp. 4-2091 | reverse complement strand
GCGATTTAATTACTTATACATTTACAGTAACTAATACTGGTAATGTGTCTATCAACTCTATTACAATTACTGATGATTTATTAGGTGGTGATATTACGTCGTCTTTAACACTTACTGGAGACACTAATACGAATGATCTTTTAGATCCTACAGAAACTTGGATCTTTACAGCGCCTGATTATACTATTACGCAAGCTAATGTTGATGCTGGGAATATTACCAACAATGTTACCGCTGATGGTCTGCAGCCTGATGGAACAACTGCT
The DNA here is from genome assembly GCF_045765065.1 of Winogradskyella sp. 4-2091. Taxonomy (NCBI): domain Bacteria; kingdom Pseudomonadati; phylum Bacteroidota; class Flavobacteriia; order Flavobacteriales; family Flavobacteriaceae; genus Winogradskyella; species Winogradskyella sp. 4-2091. The sequence goes on along the minus strand of NZ_JBJKOD010000037.1, from coordinate 1,808 downwards.
GTTCAAGCTACAGATACTTATATCATTGATGCTAGTAATACAGATGTAACATTGTGTAATGAATCTGGAATAGAGCTCGTTAAAACTGGTGTTTTCAATAATGATAATGGCAATAGTTGTACAGAAGTTGGTGAGACTATTACATACACCTTCACTGTTACTAATACTGGTGATATTGCATTAGCAAACCTTACTATTACGGATCCCTTATTAGATAATTCAACGCCTGCAGTGAGTATTAACTTTACTTCTGGAGATACTGATAATGATAATCAATTAGATCCTACAGAAACTTGGATATACACTGCTACCTATTTAGTTACTCAAGCAGATATTGATAACACAGAAGTTATTAACGCTGCTACTGTAACGGCACAAGAGGTTGTAAATAATACAACACTGAGCTCTACATCTCAAACAACAACCGAGTTAATTGAGGATACAACACCTCCTGACACTTCTAATTGTACAGTTGAAGATGAAACCATTGAATGTAATGGTTTAAATAATGAAACCAATGCAAATGCTTGGAATGCGGCTAATATTCTTGCTTTAGAAAATTGTGCTACTGATGCTTGTGATAATAATTTCACAGTAATTTCTGATTATGCGTTTACAAACCTTGTCTCTACATGTGGATCCAGTGGAACTATTACAGTGACTTATACCTTAACAGATGCTACTGGTAATTCTACAACATTAACAGCTACACTTACCATTGAAGATACCACTGGTCCTGATTTATCGGCTTGTACTGTGGTTGATCAAACTATTGAATGTAGTGGCTCTGAAACTGAAAACTCTGTTATTGCATGGAACAATGCTAATATTACAGCTCTTGAAACTTGTGGTACAGATGCCTGTGATACTAACCCTACAAATGTGGTAACTTCAAACTATGACTTTAATAATTTAATCGCAACTTGTGGTTCTAGTGGAACAATTACGGTAATATATACCGTTGCCGATGATTGTAATAATACATCTACAATTAGCGCGACATTAACCATTGAAGACACCACTGCGCCTACTTTTACGGTGCCTGAAAATATAACTGTTGAATGTGATATTGATGTGACGGATGTTTCAATTACTGGTGATGTGACGGATGAAATGGATAATTGTTCTAGTGGTTTACAAGCGACCTTTACAGATAGTACTGTAACTGGTAGTTGCCCTGGAGAAGCGGTCATAACTAGAACTTGGACTTTAAGTGATGAGTGTAATAACACCACTACTTTAGTACAAACTATTACAGTACAAGATACTACTGCGCCTACTTTTAATGAAGCGCTTCCGACGGACTTAACTACAGAATGTGATGCCATACCTGGTGCGGATACGTTAACAGCTACTGATAGCTGTAGTTCTGCAGAAGTTACCTTTGAAGAAGAAATTATTGAAGGTTCATGTATCGGTGATTATCTTATTGTAAGAACATGGACGACTAGTGATGACTGTGATAATGAAGCGGTGCATACACAAATTATAACAGTTCAAGATAATAATGCTCCTACACTTTTAACACCGCTTGAAACTTCTATTGCTGTACTTTGTAGTGAAATACCAACAGTACCTAATCTTGTTTTTGAAGATTCCTGTTCTAATAATATTGATGTATCTTTTTATGAAGAATCAACTCAAGGTATTGACCCAGAATTCTATGACATTACCAGAATTTGGACGGTAACTGATGATTGTGGTAACCAAGTAGATTTTACTCAAAATATTGCTGTGGAAGTCGGGAACTATATTGATGTTGTAGATACCGCACGTTGTACTTTAGATCCTGAATTTGATCTCTTTGA
>NZ_JBJKOD010000036.1:0-2352 GCF_045765065.1 Winogradskyella sp. 4-2091 | reverse complement strand
AAAACACCTAATATGGTATATAAATTATCAGCTTAATTCAATTTTAACCTGTAGCCATATTTCAGGACAAGACATTTAAGAAAAACCCGTGAAATACATTAAACTGACTTTAATTTTACTTTTTTTTAGTTCGTGTTCAACGAATAAATCCGTAATTGGTTTATATGGAAAATGCGGAAAAAGTTACCTTGCTTGCACTCAAATTGAACTGAAATCGGACAAAACATTTGAGTATTTTATTTTTATGGATGTTGGTGGCGGAACTGTAGTCAAAGGAAATTGGGAACAAATATCTACTGACAGTATAAAACTGAACACATTTGAACAACCAAAAAATGCAAGTACGACTTATAGCGGAAAAATAAATCCTGACCGAATTGAGAATATCAAAATTACAATCCGAGATTTGGAATTACCTCTTGCAGCTGCGTTCATTGTAGTGAATGACCAAAACGAAGGAAAAGCAGCAGACGTGAATGGAATTGCGGAATTAGAAAGTCAAGAAATTAAGACTATTACCTATCATTATTTAGGGCAAAAAGAAACAATAGAAATCGATAATCCGAATTATAACGAAATAGAAATTATTGTGAGAGATTTGGACTTAAACGCTGTTCCGAGATTTTTGACAGATAAAATAATGGTTTTGAATAACGGAAAATTGTTTTTTAACGATGGATATTCATTAAAGAAAACCCACTTGAAAAACATACAATGGAAATAAAAAACGAACGCACAACACCGTATATAATTTATTGCTAGTTCTAGCCTACTTACGAAAGTCCTCGCGGACTTTCGTTGTCCGTAATTATTTACTAAATTAGTTGCTTGAAACACGCAACAAATCATATACAAACACGTTAGCTTTAATTCGAATGAAGAACATAGACAAACAGCTATTTTTAAAACATTTTATCCCGACTGAAATAGAACGGAAAAGAAAAGTTTTGTTTGAAAATGGTTCTTCAATAACAACTAAATATAAATCTGAATTCAAATATTACGTGAAATATTTTCCTGGAAATTATGCGGACTATTATTCGCCTGAATTTATTTTTAAAACGGAAAATGATTTGAAAATAATCCCAATTTCGAATTTCTATACTTTTCTTTTTATCCCAATAGCCTTGGTCATTTTGAATTATTTTGAAAATGTAGAATTAGAAAACATTTGGACTATTTTAATTGCACTAATTGGATTTATAATATTTGTACAATTACTTCTGATTATTCCAAGCATTATGAATATAAGAAAACGAGTGAATGAAAAACAAAAAACTAAAGCTAACAATGTATAAAAATAATTGCTCAATTTTGGGCTTAACTAAAGGTCGTTGCAAGTTTACTACGTCTGATTTTCCTGCGGAAAATCCTCGCACGTAAACCCGCAACTATTCTTATACGAGAACGTTAGCCACAAGTTAAATGATACATCCAAAATACAAAAATTGAAAACTCAATCTATATTAAATTAAATCAAAATATAATTATGTTAATAGGCAAATTTAATGAAGGTACTCAAAAACACGAATATATAGAAGAACCTTTTAATGAAATATATGAAGCCATTAAGGCTGATGAACATTACAATAAACTTAATAATAAATCTCAGAATTTTTTAGATACCATTTGTGAATTTGAAACAAGATATGGACAGTTTGACCAAAATGATTTTGGATGGTTGGAAACTCAAGCAAAAATCAGTTCTTATTATATAAAATCCGATTTGGAGAGTTTCAAGAAACTAGGATATATATCTGAAAAAACGATGCTAGACGATAAGACAAGAAAGCCATATAAATCATTTCAACTAGGTTCTCAAAAGTTTCGTGATAAAATAACAACTAAAGAATGGAAAATCGAATTTTCAGAAATTAAAAGAAAGAGAAGAACTTATTTAAAGTTTAGATTAAACTCTGTAGTTGATTTAAAAAAATATAAAGGATGGACAGTTGAAGAAATTTTAAAAAAAGACCCAGAATATATAAAAAATGGATTGAAAATGAATGCATATATAATGAGTTTAACTACAATTGAAATCATTGAAAAACGATTTGGATTAGAGATACCTGACAGAATTAAAAATAGGCTGGAATTACAAAATGAATTACATAAGTTAGCGACTGGAGAATGAAAAACCTGTGGCTAACACCGTGTATAATTCATTGCTAGTTAAAGCCTACTTGCGAAAGTCCTCGCGGACTTTCTATTCGTAATTTATTTGCTAACTTTATTGCTTAAACACGCAACCAAATCATACACAAAACCGTTGTGAGCAATTTGGCTACGTTACCAAGATTTGGTATATTTGAGTAAAATATAGCCAAAATGGGAAAAAACACATCAATATCA
>NZ_JBJKOD010000035.1:0-2376 GCF_045765065.1 Winogradskyella sp. 4-2091 | reverse complement strand
TTTACAAAAAACATTCAATTTTATCAAAAAAATCATTTAATGATTAGAAAAATAAAAAACAATAAAAAGTTATTGAGATTTATAAAAAAACCAGAACAAAACCATTATTTTGCGTAACTAATTATCTTTCAGCATCATGGTTTTTACTTTTTTAATTATCTTTCTAATCTTAGCTTATTTACTTTTTTCCAAGGGAATGAGCTTATACTTTAAATCGCAAACAAAGCGATACAATAAAAAAAGTAATTTTATATCTAAATATTCAATTCTTATAGCATATTTAGGATTCTGCATGATTAACCCAAATATTGTAGAATTTATAATTAATGGAGTAATAGTCAATTTAAATAAATATTTAAACACAGACTTTATTGAAATCTCTAGCGAACTAAATCTATTAAGTATTTTAGCTTACCTCATATTTTGTATATTAATTGCATATGTTCTTTTTGTGACATTTAAGGCAAGAAATACAGAATCTATAAAACAGAGTTTTATATTAACAAGTGAGAAGAATAAAGAAAATAAACAAATACAATTTCCAAAAACTGATTACATAGAATCCCCACTTTTTCGAAAAAGATTAAAAAAATACTTTGAACTAAAATATCAAAAGTTTAATTTAATTTTAAAGAATGCTGACAAAGAAGGCATTTTATATGGCTCTTATCAAGATGGTTATAGAGTATTTTATCTATTTATTGCGTATGATGACAGTTTAAATAATCAGATAATAACTGTTGAACAAATAAAAAAAAAGAAACTAGAATTAGAAAGTTTCGCTAAACATATTATCTCGAAAAATGAATATGACAATATATTAATTGATTACTACTATGTTTCAGCTGATAACGAATTCCAAAATTATCAAGAAATAAATTACTTTATAAAAACGGAAGATAAATTACTAAATGAGCTTATAGATTTTAATGGTTATTTGAATAAAATAATTAATGGTTATCAAAATGAGAAGTTATTCTCAGCAATTGCATTAGATAAAGATAAAAAGACTCTTTCAGAAACCTTTATATCTCCACCTTTTAACGTTAACGAGAATGAGTCTAAACATACTGGATTAGTTAATTATATCAACAAGTGGCTAAAAACTTCTTCCGAAAGCAAGCACTTAGTTCTGTTAGGAGATTATGGCATGGGTAAAACTTCCTTTCTAAGACATTATTCAGGTGTACTAGCTAAAAATATTACAACAAAAAGTAATAAACTAGTCAGGTTTCCTGTAATGATTTCATTAACAAATTCTTCACCAAGACACGGAGGAATTACAGAAAAAATTAAAGCCTTTGTCGCTGAAAATTTAGGAGTAGACTATACCCTTTTCGAAATACTTATCCACAAAGGTAAAATTCTATTTTTACTAGACGGATTTGATGAAATGGGATTTGTCGGAACTCATAATGATAGATTTAAGCAAATAAATGAAATTTGGCAACTAGCTCATAAGAAAAATAAATTAATTATTTCTGGCCGCCCGTCTTATTTCCCGTCAAATTACGAATTAATTAAGACATTTAATATCGTAAAAAAAAATGAACAGATAACTCAAACAAACCCGTTTTGTGAAAGTATACAATTAAACCTACTTAATGAGTCTCATATTAAGGAATATATATCAAAATATTACCCTAATAAAGTTGAAGAGTATTTTGATTGGATTATCCGTTTCCCGAGCATATTTGAGCTATGCAAAAGACCTTCTATGATGCATATAATTAGAGAAATGCTGCCAAATCTATACAGGAAAGGTGCTACAGACATACAATCTCATGGAGGTGCAATCGAACAATACATTGATTATTGGATAAATAGACAAGAAAGTAAAAATATCCAGTCCGCTTTCGATAACCATTTAAAAAAAAGAGAGTTCGTTAAATCTTTTTTTTCTGAATTAGCAGTTGAACTTTTTTTAGTAAAGCAATATGAATTGTCTTCAGATTATGTCATTAAGAAGCTTAATGAGCACATTCATCAAGCGGGAATAAAGGAATTCAAAGCAGATTATCAAAAAGAAGGGTTTGAGAATGAAATGCTTACGTGCTATTTCATAGAGATTGAAGATGGATACTATAGATTTGTACACAAGTCATTTTTTGAACATTTCGTTGCTCAAAAAATAATTCAAGATATTTCGTCAAATAAATTCAAATCTAAGATTCTTTACGAAGAATGGTCAAACTCGATTGTAAATTTTATTTATGATGAGATCCCAAACGAATTAAAAGAAAGTCAATTAATACCAGCTCTTCTCTCGTTAACTAATAAACAATGGATAAGTAAATTAAAAAGTAAAATATTCAAATTTGTTCTAAAGAATTCTGAAAAAATATTGGCTTTACTTGTCCTTTTTACAACTTCAAT
>NZ_JBJKOD010000034.1:0-2399 GCF_045765065.1 Winogradskyella sp. 4-2091 | reverse complement strand
ATGGACAGTCCATTTTGGTAATTTCAAATATTGTCTTTTTCACTCGGTTTTTTTGGGTTTCGGCATTACTTACAACGGTTATGTGTATGATTTCGTTGCGTGGTTTAAGCACTAAAGTTAGCAAATAAATCACAGATAGAAAGTCCGCGAGGACTTTCGTAAGTAGGCTATAACTAGCAATGAATTATACACGGTGTTAGGCAACGTATTTTTTAATCATATACAGGACAAGTTGTCCAAGGATAAGCGCATTGATATTTCCTTTCTAACCATCCAATATATTCTTTATCGTTATAATTTATTTTTAGTTTAGCCCAAGTTCCACTTGTAGCAATCAATTCAGATTCCACGTATCCTTTTACGCAGAATTCAATGTCAGAGTTTTTAGTCGGTTCTGAATAAAATCTATATCCAATTTCCGCAAATCCTTTGTCCGTTTTATCAATAAGACAATCTATTTTTGTTTCTCCAGAATGTCCTATATCAATTATTAGATTATTTGTTTTAATCCATTTGTCTTTATACTTTCCAATGTCTTTGTTTAATTCATTTTCCTCACAAGCAGGCAAGACAATTATATTTTCTATTTTCAGCCAACCATCTTTCGATTCAGATATTGCAAATTTATACCAACAATGACGTTCTGTTAATGGACTTAATTCCGTGATTTTATTTCCATTCGGACTATTGTGAATAGAAATAGATTCAGTTGCTTTTTCTGAATAAAAACATTCCACAAAATCTTCAAAAAATATTTTTGTCCTTTTTTGAGCAAAAGTGTTCAATGTTGATAGAAGTATTATTATCAGAGTGAGTTTTTTCATATGTTGCCTAACGTGTTTGTATATGGAAAGTTGCGGGTTTGCGTGCGAGGATTTTCCGAAGGAAAATCAGACGTAGCAAACGTGCAACGACCTTTGTTTTAGCACAACACCAGCAATTTTTTATATACGGTGTTGTAAAACGTTTTTTAATTCAGTTTTGCTTTTAATTTGTCCCAAAAGGTAACTTTTTCATTTGATTCATTATCTTTTGTAAACTTTATTTTATTCCAATGTTTGTCTAAATCCTTAACCGTTTTTAATTTCAGACCTCTAATATTGATTTCAGCCATTCCAGTTTTTAAATCTTCCGACATAATTTTATATAGTGCAATATTGTCTTTTTCGACATCACTTATCTCTATATCTTTAATTTCAGAGCGAAATTCAGTCGAGAGTCTTTTCCATAATTCCGCGTCTTTATAGTCCGAATTATAACAGATTATTGGTTTTTCATTATCTTTTTGGTTAACGAACTGAATAATTTCTGCAAACATTTTGGTTTTTTGCTTTTCGTTTAAGCCTGTATTTGTCAAATCGTCAAACTGAATTCTAATTCCATTTATCCACGTAGAATTTAATTCATATTCTTTTCCATTCAGTTTGTATATAATTCCTTCTCCTCGAAATCCGAATTTAATATGAGAAAAGTCCTTTGTTTTATCTGATGACATTGGTTTGGTCAAATGTTTTACAACGGTCTTGTGTATGATTTCGTTGCGTGTTTAAGCACTAAAGTTAGCAAATAAATCACAGATAGAAAGTCCGCGAGGACTTTCGTAAGTAGGCTATAACTAGCAATGAATTATACACATTGTTGTATGCAGTTATTCTTCTTCATCTTCATCCATTTGTTGATAAACAAGAATTTGTTTTTTCAAAACTTCAATATTTTTAATCAAAGTATCTTTATCAGTCCATGGGAAACTATCGGTTTTAATGTCATCAGTCAAAAGTTTTAACGCTTTGTCTACTGCTCTTGGCGTAGAATCATATAGTTTCTTATAAACAGTTTCATTAGCGATTCTTTTTAATTTTTTATCCTTAACTCCTTTAAAAGACACGAGAGTTTTCATTCCTTCGAGATATAGTTTTTCGGTTACTTTGTCAAAGGATTTTTCTAATTTAATATCCTCTGAAAAATAATCAGGATATAATTTCTTAAGTCTTTTCTCCCTGCCATTTAACAATTCAAACACATCTTGGAAAGAATCAACATTAAGATTGTGCATAAACTGATTCCTTACTTCCATGAAGATTTCCATTTTTTCTTTTTCCTCTTTAACAATTGAGCCACTATCAAGCAATAAATTCAGTTTTTGATTAAAAGAAAGAGAAGTGTTTTTATTTCCTAGGCTTTTGGTATTTTCAGGTTTTTCAATATCAAAAATATATGCTAAAGAATAACTTGCAATTTTTTCCAACCTAAGTGAATACTTAAGAATTTTGAGTTTGATTTTACTTGAATATTCACTCATTCGCTTAGTTTGTTAATTGCATACAACGTTATTGTGTATGGTTAGTTGCGTGGTAAGCAACTAATTTAGCAAACATTCACGAACCAGAGAAAATTCCGAA
>NZ_JBJKOD010000033.1:0-2636 GCF_045765065.1 Winogradskyella sp. 4-2091 | reverse complement strand
CCTCGCGGATTTTCTATTCGGTTTTTATTTGTTAACTTAGTTGCTTAACCACGCAACAAACCATATACAAACACGTTCTACACCATTTGACAACGCAATGAAAATTTTTAGTAAAAACAATAATCCAGAACACGAAAATCGATTAAGACTTCAAAAATTAGTCGATAATGCAAAGAAATCTGACATTCCAACTGGATGGAAAAAAGAAACATTTGCTGTTGGAGGATTAAGCGAAGTTGGATTTTCAAAAAATCATCCTGAATGGCTATTAATTGTTTCAAGTCAAGGTCGAGGAATTATTGACTGTTCGACATTTGAATTGACCGAAAGAGATAATAATGCCGATTTTGATTGGTTTAATTCTTATGAACTTTGGTCTATGGGAATTGGAAAACTTGCGAATGAAAAAATAACTATTAGCGGATTATGTGGAGGCGGATTACCTCTCTTGAATCAATATGGAGATGGAATTCAATATATGGCAACTGAATGGCCAATAATTGACTTAATATTTGAACCGAATTTTAAAAGTATATATAAAGAAGATGATGGAAAACATTGCTTCCGAATCTTTCACGATTATGAATTAAGAGCTTTCGGATTTTCATCCAATGGAGAATATTTTATTACAGCGACAAGTAGCGAAATAAATGTTTATCGGAAAGAAAAAACGGTGTAGAACAACGTGTATCAAAAATTGCTAGATTAGTGCTTAAATTAAAATCGTTGCTCTTTTGTTACGTCTGATTTTCCTTCGGAAAATCCTCGCTTACAAAAACGCAACTTTCCATACACGAACACGTTAGGCAACATTAGATGAAACCGTATATTGACAAAATATCAGAATTAATTAGACCAAAAGGAATTCGACACGAAATTCATTCTTTTGATTCTGGTGCATTTATGGTTGACATTTGGATAAAAAATGATTTTTACTGTATTCAACTTTTTGAAAACAAATTTGGTATTAGTAAAGTAACTGAAGAAAATGGTTTTTGCACAATTCCTGACAAAACATATACTGAATGGGAAAACTTTAAAACAGAATTAGAAAAAGTGATTAATGAATAAACCTGATTTTCTATTTTTACTACTTGGAGCAAGTTACGCTTCTTTCAAATTTGCTAAAGAATTTGTGAAAAATGACTTAAAATCTGAATTCAAATATGATTTAGAATTAAATGTTTCTCACGACAATCCTGAATTAAAACAATTTGACATTTATCCAGAGGATAACGAAAAGAAATACTTTGATTTAACTGAAAAACAAGTAGTTGAAATTCTATGCAGAAATGATAAAGTTCCTGTTTGGATTGACATTGCTGTTTCTAAATCTGACAGAAGGAAAACAACATTTAAACTTTTATGCGCAGGTAGATATTCTAATGATAAAAAGGAATTTTATTATACAAATGAAGGTTCAGGACCTTTTGGAATTAAAAGCCCAAATCATCCTTTTGGATATAAAGAAGGAACAAAATTTAAACTGAAAAAGAAATAACGATTGCCTAACACCGTATAAACTTTATTGCTGGCTTTTTGCCTACTTGCGAAAGTCCTCACGGACTTTCTTGGTCAGTAATTATTTAGTAACTTTACTGCTAAACCAACACAACAAAGCTTATACAACAACGTTGTAAAACATTTGAATGAAAATCTCGATTGACATTAAACATCTTATATATTTCTCACTTGGTTTTGTTTTATTTACAATAGTTGGAACAGTAAGTCACGAATATGGACATATAATAGTTGCTAAATCATTAGGCTACGAAACTACTCTTCATTACGGAAGTATGAATTCTTATCCAAAGGGATATTTAGAGGATGAAAATGTAATAGCATTTAAAAATTTGACAAAAGATTATGTTAGTGTTGAATATGATTCTTGGCCAAAAGATATACAAGAAAAAGCGGAAGAATATAATAATATTTTAGAAAAACGTTATTGGAATGAAGAATCAAATGATAGTTTATTTATATCTATTGGTGGACCATTGCAAACAGTTTTAACTGGAACTCTTGGATTACTAATGTTAGTATTTCGTAGAAAATCTATTTACAAAAGCGGAATGAAAACTTTAGATTGGCTTTTTGTTTTTCTTTCACTTTTTTGGTTACGAGAGATTTTTAATCTTGTAACTTCTATTGCTGGAGAATTAATTTTACCAAATGGAAATTGGTTTGGAGGAGATGAATTGCATATATCACAAGAATTGAATTTATGGTCTGGAACTATCCCGATAATTTTAGCAACACTCGGAATTTTAGTTGCTATTTATGTCATTTTTAAAATAATGCCTAAAAAGATACGTCTGACTTTTATTTTAAGCGGAATTATTGGAGGAATAATGGGATTCATTTTATGGATGAATATAATCGGACCTAGAATATTACCTTAATGAATAAAAAACGTTTTACAACACCGTGTATAATTAATTGCTTTTTAAGTGCTTACTTGCGAAAATTCCTGCGGAATTTTCTCGGGTTCGTAAAAGTTTGCTAAATTAGTTGCTTAACCGCGCAACTAACCATACACAAACACGTTGTGGTTAATACTGACCCGTCCTGAATAAAGGCTACATTATTTTAAACATTATGTACAAAAATGACAAAGTAATCAGACGGTATTCAGA
>NZ_JBJKOD010000032.1:0-4447 GCF_045765065.1 Winogradskyella sp. 4-2091 | reverse complement strand
CCAGTCGCTTCTCCAAAACACAGAACATTAGTAATGGTTCCAGAAGTGGTTGCTGTATCACAATCATCAGTACATGAGATTTGTATACTCTCAACAGTTTTACATCCATTATCATCAATAACAATAACGGAGTGGTTACCAACAGGTAAGTTTGTAGCAGTAGCAGTAGTTTGGTTATTCGCAGAGGCAGACCATTCATATGTGTATGGTGCAGTTCCACCAGTTGCGGTAACAGTTGCAGAACCGTTAACACAAGCTTGTATATAGGTCGCATCAACCTTATTAATTGAAGCACTTAATGCTTCCGAAGGTTGTGTAATAGAAATATTATGAACCACAGGATCACAAGATGATCCATCCATAGTAACACTCACGGTATAGTTCCCAGCAACCACATCAGATATCGTACTCGAAGTTACACCAGATTCAGTATCGCCATTAGACCATGTAAAAGTAAAAGTAGCCGTAGGATTAATCACAGAACTCGCTGACACAGTTGCTGCACCAGTATCGTTTCCGTTACATAAAACATTGGTAATAGTTCCAGAATTTGTAACAATATCACAATCGTCCGTACAAGAAATAGTTATAGTTTGTGAAGTTGTACAATCATTAGCATCAGTAACAACAACAGTATGATCTCCTACAGGTAAGTTAGTAGCATTTGCTGTAGTTTGGTTAGAGGCAGAGGCTGACCATAAATAAGTATAAGGTGCTGTACCACCAGTTGCAGAAGCATCAGCTGAACCATTATCACAACCTTGCGTTGAAGTTGCATCTACTTTAGTAACAGAGAGATTTAAAGCGTCAGGTTCTGTTATTTCAATATCAACAGTTGTAGTACATCCATTATCATCTTCAATCGTAACCGTATAATTATCAGCAATTAAATTATTAAAATTACCTGAATTATTAGAAGTTGAAGTTGTACCATTATCATTAGTAAAAGTATAAGGACCAGTACCACCACTGGCTGTAACTTCAAAACTTCCTGTATTATTTCCATTACAATCAACATTGTTTACACTGTTTGAACTCGCAAATAGTTCATCATCTGGTTGAGTAACTTCTATAGTCTTGCTTATTACACATCCATACGCATCTGTTACCGTAACCGTATATGTATTGGCATAAAGATCAGTTAAATCTTCTGACGTAGCTAAATTACTCCACTCAAAAGTATATGGAGATTTACCTCCAGAAACTGTAATATTTATTGCGCCAGAATCTTCCAATTTACATGCTACATTTGTTATGTCTTCTGTAATTGACATTTCATATAATTCAATAGCATAATTGGTGTAAATTTTTTCACAACCAGTATTTGTGTTAGTGACGTAAAGAGTATAATCGCCAGAACTAATTGAGAACTCGTTTAAACTTTGATAAGAACCACCATTCAATTTATACTCGTAATCTGGTCCAGTAGGAGATGTAATTTCAATATCAAAATTATTTCCTCCATTACAAGTGACATCTATTTCAGGTTCATCAGGAAAGGAGCTTAAGGGTGTTGTAAAACTTAATGTTTGATTAGCACATGCCGCAGGATTAGAAGCATAAGATAAGTTTGCATAATACGTACCTCCATGAACTGATTCATTATATGGTGATAAGTTTAATGTGTTTCCTGTACCTATTACTGTCGGGTCTGAATCTTTTGTCCACTCGATATCTAAGAAAGAAACGCCTTGAACAAACAGAAATCCATCTTCTCCATCACAAAGATCTTCAGCTATGATTGTAGGTGGTACTGCAAGACCTGTATTTACTTCGACATTAATTACATTAAAGCAACTATCTTCAATTTGTACAGTGTATTCTCCAGGAGTTAAATCTGAAAATACAGGGTTGTCTCCATTATCGATAGGTGTTATCGCAGATCCGTTAAATTCTATAATAGAGAAATTTAATGGAGGGACTCCTGTAGCGGCTATAACTAATTCACTATTACCGTTGGAACAATTTCCTAGATAGTAACTATCTACTTTTACGCCCGAGACAGGAACAGTAAAAGTTTCTAATGTAGTTCTGCAATCAATACTTCTGCTAGATTCTCCATCTCTATATATTTCAGACTGAATTACAACTCTCATTAATCCGTCACTCAACACATTGTTTAAAACTCCATTAACAGTTCTTAGAGAGTTGCTAGAAGTTTCCTTACTGCTTATCGCCATAGCGTTAGTAGAGGATATTACAGTCCCAACAGTATGCATAATATTAGTTTCAGGATGTCCCCATTCATCCGTATCAGGATAATATTTTTGTAACCACAACTGCTCTCGAAATAACCAAGATGTTATAGATGCAGAAACGTTAAAGGAGCCACAATTTAATTCTGGCGTAACAGTATGGGTAAATTCACCTGAAGGTATGGTAAAGGTTTTAGAAACTAAATTACCACAACTAGTAAGAGCCTCAAAAGTATATTCTCCAGTTGGTAAGGAAGTCATTGCAAAACGTCCGTTTGATGAGATATTAGCACTTACGTTATATGGTATTGGATTAGGGTAAGTTGAAGGTGCAGATGTAATATTTATAGAACTAATATTTGCAGCTTGAGACCATCCGACATTAGTATTTCTAAGATACATATATACATTTCCTTCATCTGCATCACAGCCTCCAGATACAGTTTGGGTTAAATCTAAGTTAAGGGCACTACCAAGTGAAATTGTTTCTGTGAAAGTAGTACCACAAGAATCTGATACTTCTATAACATAAGAACCATTAGGTAATGGATTTGATGTACTACCAAAATTTAACCACCACGGTATATCAGTATAGGTAGCGCTGTAAGTTCCCAGCGCATACTCTGATCTGTAATTGTTTGGATCAAACCCAACAGGGTAAGTTGTAAAAGTAACATCTATGGGAGCAATGACTCCTTCAAATCGGCTTATACTAAAATATTCTAATCCACAGTTTGGGGTAGTTTCTGAATAAAATCGAACTCGTGAATCTGCGTCAATGGTTTCATTTCTGGTTTCGGTATTACCACAATTATCAGAAATTTCAATGGTATAATCATAAGATTCTCCAGTATAAAAAGGAATAGTATATGCTGAATCATTTTGTGCATCACTAGCCCATGTATCATTAATTATTGTTGGAGAACCTGGATTTGACGGATCTTCGACTGTGATAGTTATCTCTATTGGAAATACATAATCAGGAATAGTGTATGAACCATTAAAACTTATTCTCTCGGTGTGCAAGTAGTTATTACAATCTTGCAAAACGCGAAAAACACTGGTATTATCTGACCAAACATATCTATAAAAACCATAATTCGCATCTGGAGTCGAAATTGTAATTCCTTGCGTAAATTCATCACCACAAGCATCTATTACAACTACAATATGGTCTCCTGGAGGTACAGGTGTTAATATATCTGACGCTTGAGGAGGAATTATAACAGTATTTGAAGAATCTCGCAATTCATAACTAATGGCTGTTCCTGTAGTGACATTGGCTGTAATTTCTCCACCACCACATATAGTTGTTTCAGTTGCTGTAAATATTAAGTCTTCCGTATTATCGTTTATTACGGCCTCTTGCGTTTCCTGATTAGTTTGTGTTCCTAAAGTTTGTGTTGCAATAACGCGGTAATTTCCGGCAGGAAATGATGTTTCTATATGTTGGAAAGTAGTAAAATCTGGTCCACTTGGTTCAATACCGTTAGATACTCTAAAGGGAGTTGTAGTGTCTGGTAATTGATAAATAACAAATTCAAACTCGGCACCTTCTTGTGTGTCAGTAATATCCATTGTAAGTATACCGTTACCTGTACAGACTTCATCCGTAGGAATAACTCTCATTTCAAATGGAGTAATTTGCGCTGTTAAGCTTGAAAAACAGAACAATGCAAATAATAAACTAAACAAGTTGTTCTTTGAATACAACTTAGGTAATTTTAATTTCATACTAATTTTATTAACTTATCAAGCAATTGATTCAGCCAAAACAAGATAGATATATACTGTACGTATTTTTAGGGTGTAATTATTGTTATTATGAACAACATAATCATCTGTTTTTTGTTAAATAAAAGGAGGGATATTCAGTGTAACGATATATAAAATGGATTAATATTTTATTAATTTAAGATCATCTACACTAAATTTATTTAACACTATCATTACAACTAAAGTGCTACTTTAACAGTTCAGTTGAGCCGGCAATTTAAATGTTATAATTGAATTAAACAACCTTTTGTCGGAAAAATATGCATTTAAACGATGTTTTAATTCTGAATTGAATTTAAAATTATTTATAATATTCATATTGAGACATTAGATGTAAGTTGTATTTTAGTTGTTAAGTTGTTGAAATACAGTGATTAAAGGTTTGTTTGATTTAGATTTTTACAAATAAATGAAATGTATACTTGCTTTTTTTTAATCTAGAGAGGAATACTGATAAAGTCAAAAAAAAAATGATA
>NZ_JBJKOD010000031.1:0-4643 GCF_045765065.1 Winogradskyella sp. 4-2091 | reverse complement strand
AATTTCAGCACCATTTCAGCACCAGTAAAAATACAGAGAAAACTTGTTAACTATTAAATATATTTAATTATGGCAAGTGTGAAATTTTTTATCAAAGGAACAAGTAACCCAACTACAATTTATCTTCGTTTATCAGCATCGAATGGTGTGCTGTTGCGAAAGAGTACTTCCTATTTAGTAAACCCAAAATTTTTTAATAAAAAAAACGGAAAAATAAAGTTGAATCAAAAAGAGGTAGATTTAACAGAATTAAATAATAATCTAGAGAATTTAAGGACTACTATCGTGATAGGATATAATAGTTTTATGTCTGAAGGGGGTTATGTTAGTAAGTCTTGGCTGGATAATATTTTAGATATATTCTTTGATAGGTCAACTGAAAATGAACTTGATTATTTTGTTGAATACGCTAATGATTATATTAAAAAACTACCAACTAAGACAAATCCTAAAGGAGGAATTGGTGTCGCTATCTCTACCTTAAAAAAATACAAGACAATTAGAAGGAAGATGGAGAAATATGAACTCAGTAGAAAAACGAAAGTGAGATTCACGGATATTGGTATGGATTTCAGAGAAGATTTTTTGAGCTTTCTATTAGTGGATGAAAGGTTGAGCATGAATACTGCTGGTAGGGATATAAAGTTTTTAAAAACAATTTGTCTTGATGCAAAGAGGAATGGAATAAGTGTTCATAAGCAATTAGAGTCAATAAAGGGTTTTACCGCTAAAACAGAAAAAGTATTCTTATCTTTTGATGAGATTGAAAAGATTGAGAAAGCAGAATTGGAATCGGAAACACTAAAAAACGCAAGAGATTGGCTTGTTATGGGGTGTTATTTGGGGCAAAGAGTTAGTGATTTGTTGCCTATGAAAGCGTCAGATATTAAATATAAAGGTGATTTAAAGGTTATAGAGTTAACACAGAAAAAAACAAAAAAGAAAGTTTCCGTTTTGGTTCATCCTAAAGTTTTGGAAATTTTAAATTCTAGGGGAGGGGAGTTTCCAAAAACTTTTAGTGATAATATTCAAAGCAATATTACGCTCTTCAATATTAACATTAAAAGAGTAGCAAAAAAAGCAGGGTTAACATATAAGGTTCAAGGGGCTAAAATAAACCCCAAAACTAACCGTAAAGAGAGTGGTATATACGAAAAATGGGAATTAGTTAGTTCTCATATTTGTCGTAGGAGTTTTGCTACTAATTACTATGGAGATATTCCAACTCCATTACTTCTTAGTGTTACAGGTCATTCTACAGAGAGAGATTTTCTGTTATACATAGGAAAATCTTCAATAGATTATGCTGAGAATCTAGCTAAATATTGGGGGATAAACTAATATTTAGGAATTTAGGTCTACTCAGAATCTTTTCTGAAAGACCTATTTTCTAGTCTTTTTCTAGCATCATCATGTTTATAATCAGCTGGAGTTGGTTTAAAATCTTTGTCATCTCGTTGTAGTCCAAAACCTTTATATTGAAATTCTCTTAACTTTTTTATATCTAATTCATCTACTAAAAGTGATGTGTTAAGTCCTCCTTTTATTCTTAAACTATCACGACTTTCAGTCTTTTTAGGTCTTGTTACTCTAGAATCTCCGTAATCACTAGTGTTTACTTGGATGAAGTAGCAATGTAAATCTCTACTTGTTGTTTCAGTAATATTAGAATAGAAGTTAACATCTTTATTCCATTCGGAGGCTATTAAGAAATCGATTTTAGAACGAAATATTGAGCGATGTACTATATCCGCTAATTCAAAACAGTAATAATTTGTAAAATACAAACCTTTCCATCTTAATAAATGATAGCGATAGGGAGCAGGTTTAGGAACAACTCTTCTGTATTCATTAATCCAAAATTCTTCTGAAGGAGCGTAATGGTTTTTTAATCTTAAAATTGGAACAGTATCTTTTATTCCTCTAATTTCACAAGGTAATAAGGTTAAAATAAAATTGTATGCAACATCATTATGCGTCCAATGTTCAATACCTGTAACAATAGCTCGTTGATGATTCCATGATTCTTCCATTGCTGTTTTAACTAAGCCATGCGGAAGTGATAATTCTGGTAATACTACTAAATCGCAACGTTCAGCTTCAGCTTCATTTAAAACTTTAGCAAATTGTAAGTATCTATTTGGTAATATAGGTCTTCCTAACATGCTAGCTTCGTAGTTTGTATGCTCAATTTTCATATTAGCTAATCCAACTCTCAATTTGTCAATTTTTTGATTTTGACTAACTGATATTTCATGACCATATAATTCCCAGTCCACTTTTCCATTAGTATTCTCTGAAACTGAAAAAGCTTCACCATAATTAAATATTTCCTTTTTTAAATCTGATTTAAATGCTTCATTACCTGTTTTGTGAGAGTAATTTATTCTAAAGTATATTTCGAATGACTCATTTAGATATTGTTGGTTGATTTCATCTTCATGATATAGAAGGTCGTTATGTATCCTATTTTGAAAAGGGATGACCTGTTTTGTATTATGAACTCTTTTGATACATTCCATCCATGCTACTTCGCAGAACCTTACTTTACGAGGTGAGTAATCTAGATGAGTTTCTGAAAAAGAGATTTCATCCATATCAATTTTTGAAAAGTCAGTCTCAAGTAATGTTGAATGTAGTTTAACCTTTGTGTAATTTAGTATAGGTATGTTAACGTAGTTGTGCCTTAACATGTTAGATAACCTATATTTCTGCCAATAACTAAATACTTTTACAGGTCTTTTGTTTCTTAAAATAGAACCTTGATAAAAACGATTAAAAACGTCTTTTAGTCTGTGCTCAATATTTTTATGGAATTGGGGGTTTAATGAAAAGACCAATTCCATTGCTATAGAGTAATGTTCAAGTAAATCTTCAGCAATTCTATTGTATTTTAAATTATATCCTTTGAAACGTTTTCCTATTGGAAGATTATATATTTGCTCCAAAGTATTCACTGAAAATTCAATAAATTCTTCTTTGTTGTCATTAACGACAAAGTATGTTAGTAGTCTTTCCCATTGTCTAAAATGCTCTAAATTAGTTGTGCCTTTAAAAAATTTCAATATTTTTTTTACGTCCTCTTTGTTCTCTGTTTTACCGTTTCTTAAACTATAAAATATTTTTTTTGATAAATGAGAGGCAATTCCGTATCTGTTTTCTTTGTAATCTTTTAATGTTTTTACTTTATGCATTGAATCATCGAACACTAATTCATATGCCTCATCATCAAAACCATTTTCAGCTAATTTTTCATCAGGTAAAAATCTAAATTCACTAGACCTTTTTTCGATTTCATTTTTAAATTTCTCTAACAAAGCTAAAGAAGAATTGTGGTCGAAAAAATAAACTAGAGTTTTAGAAGGTTGTATGTATAGGTTCTTATAGCATTGAATTTTAAAAATTTTATCTCCTATTTCTTTATCTATTTTTAATAGTTCTGGAGGTGTATCCTCTAAAGAAATAACTGGATGTAAAGTTTTTATTATATGTTTTTCCTCTATCGATAAAGATTCGAAATATGAATCAGAGAATTGTTCATCAAAACCATTATTAACTTCTTGACACTTATCTTCAGAAGTGAATTTTGGGTCTGGGTTTGCTGTAATAATAAAAATATCGTCAACATATCGACTATAATAAATTGGTCTTATATTTTGGTGTACTCTTGAATCAAAATCTTTTAAATACCAGTTTGCTAAAATATAAGATGACGCTAGTCCTATAGGTAAGATAGATTCGTTTTCTGATACATTACTGATTAAATCATTTGGATATTTTATTTGCTTTAATTTATCCGTATAAATGATATGGATTTTTTTAAAAGATTCAGATAGAGTTGAATAGTTGTCAATCTGTTTACTTTGTAGTCTCGTCTTTAGGTCATTGAAATTAAATCGAATAGAATAATAGTAATCTTTTATGTCTATGTTTAAAAAAAGAACATCTTGTTTGTTTTCTAAATACTGCTTAGCAACAGTTATGCCCTCATCTCGCCATTTTTGGTATTGTTTATAATAGGGTTTGAAAAGACCAGAGTCATTTGATACTTTTTTATCATTACTGTTGGCTCTTTTTTTGTTTAAAATCAACCTATTTCCGTAGCATTTATCAAGTAAGTCACTTTCTAAATTATAACCAAGTTTCATAATCCATAGAATAGAGATTAAATGTATTTCTATTGGAGCATCAAAGAAAAAAGTAAGTTTGTCAAATTCATAGTTTTGATTTTCTTCAATTTCTCTAATATTGGTAAAAACGCTCTCTATTAAATGTTTTTCATTTTTAGATTTTTTGGGAGAATAATCATTATATGATTTTACTTTTTTGGGAAGTATTCTGTAGTTTATTTTACTATAAAGTTCGTTCCAGTACTCAATATTTTTATCTTCATTTTTAGAAGAAATTGCTTTATGCAATAACTCTAGCTTATCTTCGAAATTGTTTAATTCATATATAGGAGATACTCTTAGCCCTTCTTTTAATTCAGTTTCAAATGATGCTATTTTTTCCTTTAAATACAAGTCATGTGTGTCGTAATAAGCCATAGATTTTAATTTTCTATAAGCTGTTTTTACATCTTCAATCGATATGTCGTTTTTATTCATGCTTGATTTGCTTGAGTACCCTTTTTAATGATTAAA
>NZ_JBJKOD010000030.1:0-4643 GCF_045765065.1 Winogradskyella sp. 4-2091 | reverse complement strand
TTGCTAAATTAGTGCTTAACCCAAGGTAGTTGCATTTTTGTTACGTCTGAATTTCCTTCGGAAATTCCTCGCACACAAAAACGCAACTTTCCATACACAAGACCGTTGGCAATAATTTTGAAGAAACTACTTTACATACCAATTTTATTGACTTTCATTCTAATTATTGCTTGTGGTCAAAATTCAGCTGAAAAAAAACTGAACGGAAAGTGGTACGAAACTGAAAACGAGAAAATTTCTTGGGAATTTTATCCAGATAGTCTTGTTTTTATAGACGAGGATAATGCGAACGTTGAATGGAAAGCGACAGAATCAAAAATTGAATTTACTTATCAAACTTTTATTTGGGATTCTCTAGGTAAACAAGTTGATACTGAAGATAATATTTTAATTGATTACAAACTATCCAAAAATCAAGACACATTATTAGGAACACTAACGAATAGTTATGGAAAACATAAATTTGGTTTAATAAGAATTAAAGAATAATGGCTGAAATTTCGCTACTGACTTTTGACAAATTATTTGACCTTATCGAAGAAAATCGATTTGAGAATGAAACTGACAAAAGTATTGCGGAAAAAATATTCCAAGCGGAAAGAGATTGGCAAATATCGTTCGAAACCTTAAATGAATTTATAAGTGTATTAGAAAAATTAGTTGACGGAACTGTTAATAAATCAAGTCTGAACAAACTGATGAAAAAATACGAACGGAATATTTTACAAAATGCTTGGGAAGTGGAAAGTATTAGTTATTTATTAGACATTTTCGCATTGACTAAAGAAACGGAATTGAGAAAAATAATTAATAATCTGACTGAAAAAGTAAAAGCTGAATAAAAACTATTGCCAACACCGTATATAATTTATTGCTAGCTTCTCGCCTACTTACGAAAGTCCTCGCGGACTTTCTTGGTCGGTAATTATTTACTAAATTAGTTGCTTAAACCACGCAACAAACCATATACAAAACCGTTGGCAACAAGCTCAAAACCGAAATGAAATTTAAACTACTTATCCTATTTTTAACATTTACTATTTTCTCTTATGCTCAATGTTTTGATTGTGCCCAGAATATAGGAGGTTGGGTTCATGACTATCCTGAAGATATTGAAAAAGTTTCAGATGGAATTATTTTCACAACTACCCAATCAAACTTTGACGAAGGTGTAATTTATAAATATGATTTTAATTGTAATTTAATTTGGTCTTATAATTTTTTGGATGAATATGACGATATCGAAGCGTATAAAACTGCCGTGGATGAGCAAGATAATGTATATGTAATAGTAAATAATGATCAAGGCCAAGTTAATATTGGAAGTATAACTATTGTGCCTGGAATGAGTGTTGTAAAAATAAGTGCTCAAGGCCAACTATTATGGAGTAGACCTATTGGTGGACAACAAATAGGAATAAACATACATTATTGGAACAATACTATTTTTGTAGTAGGGCGTTTTTTATCTACAATCAATATAAACAATGAAATCAGTTTAACTGCAAATCCAGAAGATTATTACATTGCTAAATTCGATTTAGACGGAGGTTTGATTGATGCGAATCAATTTGGCGATAATGCAGAAGATATACTCATAGATTCCGATATTGATAATAATGGCAATTTATATTTAACAGGAAGCTCTTATTCATCATATAATTACACTCATATAACTAAAATAAATCCAGATTTAAACTTACAATGGATTAAGGAAATATCAAATTCTTCAGTTTATGATTATAGATATAATGCCTCAAACTTATATTACAATAATACCAATGATAAATTATATTTATGGGGAAGTTATTCAAATACTGTAGAAGTATTAGGAAATGTTTTGACCGTTGGCAACTGTTATTTTGGAAGTATCTTGACTGAATTTTCTTCTAGTGATGGAAATCTTGAAAATATAACAACAATTGATAATTGTTCTAGTCTACCATTGCCTACTATTGGAGGTAATTGGAGAACTGACAATATAAGCAATGGCTATATGTATCATAAGAACGATGAGCTCTTTATATTAACAAGTTTTAAATCGACTTTGACTTTTAGTAATCAAACAATAGAATCAACCATAACTAACAATTTTTATAATGAAGATTTAGTATTATTTAAAGTTAATCTTCCAAGTTTTGAAAAAGAATTTATTTTACATTCTACTGGAGAAAACTATTATCCAACTTCAGAATATGAAGATGGTCCAGGACCAATTTTAATTGTTGATAATGATATATATTTAAGTGCTTTCTTCGAAAGTTATCCAATGCAAATAAACGGTACCGAAATAAACAATAATAGTGGTAATAATAATACAGACGTTCTTTTTTATAAATACAAGACAGATCAAACAAATTTAGAAGGTTTAATTACATACACAAATACTTGTTTATCTCAAACAACCGAGTTTTCAATTGGAGGAGATTTTGATTCGGTTTTATGGAATTTTGATGATCCAGCGTCTGGTTTAAATAATACATCTACTGAAAATAATCCTAGCCATACTTTTACTAGTATTGGAAATTTCAATGTTACTGCATTGGTAACTTGTGGAACAGAAACAGAAACTCTCAATATTGAAGTCGTTATTACTAATAGTCCTAATATAAATCAAATTTCAGATATATATGCTTGTGAAGATGTTTATGAAAGTCAAATTTCTAGTGCCTTTGATACCTTTTCAATTGAAAATGACTTAATAGGAAATCAGTCAGACCTAACTATAAAATACTTTGATTATAATGGAATTGAATTACCAAGCCCATTACCAAATCCAATGTCTAACTCTGTTCTTGGACAAGAAACTATTACAGCTAGAGTTGCATACAATAATAATTTAACTTGCTTTACAGAAATAACCTTTGATCTAATAGTTACTCCTCTACCAGAAATTAATGAAGTTAATGATATTTATGCTTGTGATGATGATAATGATGGCATAACTGAGTTTGATATTAGTAATCTTGAAACTAATATTTCAGATAATCAATCTGGAATGATAATAGAGTTTTTTTACGAAAATGGTCAACCGCTACCTAATCCATTACCAAATACAATTCAAAATATAGTTCTTAATCAAGAAACTATTACGGCTAGAATAACTGATCCAAATTCTAATTGTTATAACGAGAGCTCTTTTGATTTAATAGTAAATCCTTTACCAGAAGTAAATCAATTACAACCTATTTATGGTTGTGACGATAATAATGATGGTATCTCAGAATATTTCGATACTTCTAATATTGAAAGTCAAGTCCTAAATGGTCAAACAGGAATGTCAGTGAGCTACTTTGACCAATCTGGTAATGAATTACCTAGTCCTTTACCAAACCCATACACAAATTCAGATATGTTTAATGAATCGATAACCGTAAGAGTTACTGATACTAATTCGACCTGCTATTCAGAAACGACTTTACAGTTGCAAACAGTAACACAACCAAATATTAATCAACCTGAAAATTTATATGCATGTGACCAAGGCAGTGGATATGCCGAATTTGATACATCGCTTATAGAACAAGAACTTATAGGAAATCAAACAGAATTAACGATACAATATTTCGATTCCGATAATAATCCACTTCCAAGCCCTTTACCCATATTATTTCAAAATACAGAACCTTTCTCACAAACTATTAGTATAAGAGTTGAAGATGTCTCAAACCCTATTTGTTATTCAGAAACATCTATTGATTTAATTGTAAACGAGTTACCTATAATTAGTTTAGAGGATGAATATTTCATATGTAGTTTAGAACCATCTATTTTATTAAACGTAAATTCAGGGTATAATTCATATAATTGGTTCTTCGAAGATGGAACTCTAATTTCAAGCGCCAATAGTGCTGAAATAACAGAAGAAGGTAATTATACCCTAACTGTTACACAAATTGAGAATGATATAATTTGCGAAAATTCTTTTGACTTTACTCTTATTCGGTCAGTCTTACCTGAAATACAACAGGTAAATTTTGGTGAGTTGGGTAATAATTATATTGAAATTATTGCATCAGGTGATGGAGATTTTGAGTACTCAATTGACGGTATAAATTATCAGAATAGTAATTATTTCGAAAACATTCAAGGTGGAGTATATACGGTATTTGTTAGGGACAAAAATGGTTGCGAACAAGATTCAGAAGAAATTACAGTAATCGATTATCCAAAGTTCTTTACACCAAATAACGATGGTCATAATGATTTTTGGCAAATTAAAGGTATAGTCAATTTTCCTAATTCAGAAACCTTAATTTTTGATAGGTATGGAAAACTATTAGTTAGAATTTTATCAAATGATTTAGGTTGGAATGGACTTTATAATGGTAAACAAATGATGTCAAATGATTATTGGTTTAGAACAGACCTTGGTAATGGCCAAACTTTTTCTGGACATTTTTCCTTGAAAAGGTAAAAAGCCAGTTGCCAACATTGTATAAAAATAATAGCGGTTTAATCACTAATACGAAATTGAAATATATAAATCAAACAACAGTACCAAACTGAATGGCAAGTGTATAAAAATCCGCTACTATTCTTATACGATACCGTTGTGCGTCATTTTGACCCGTCCTGAATAAAGGCTACATTATTTTAAACATTATGTACAAAAATGACAAAGTAATCAGACGGTATTCAGA
>NZ_JBJKOD010000029.1:0-5129 GCF_045765065.1 Winogradskyella sp. 4-2091 | reverse complement strand
TATAAAACACCTAATATGGTATATAAATTATCAGCTTAATTCAATTTTAACCTGTAGCCATATTTCAGGACAAGACATTTGAATGAAGAACATTTTAACATACATTTCATTAATTTTCTTACTTAGTTGTTCTTCTACAAAACAAAAAGAAAACTTAATTGGAAATTGGTATTCAAAAAGCGACATCTATGGCTTTACAGAATTTCAATTTTATAACGATTCGCTGATTATTTATGACAGGTTTGGGAAAATTTTTACGAAATGGAAAGTCAATAAAGATAAAATTCACTTAAATAACATAAAAGGGTTTTCTACTAAAAAACAATTAACTTATTCTTATAAATTAGACAAATCAAACAAATTATTGAATCTTAAAATTTTAGGAGACACTATAATTCAACTCCCTAAACTGATTAAAGCAAAAAACACTTATGACTTTTTTCAAAAAAATATCGGTATCGAAATTGACTTACCGATGAAAGAGAATGAACTAACCTCTTTAAGTTTCCCTAATAATTTGGTTTTTAATATTTATGCAGGTTTTTCAGAAAACAATTTAATTGTAAAAACCGATATCGCATCAGACTTAAAAAACTTAGAAAAAGAAGTAGCTGATTTTAAACAAAACACACGAGAAGAATTAAAACCATTCTTAAGATTTAACTTAATTGCTGACAAAAATGTAACTGAATCTCAAATGGACTCAATTAAAGACCAACTTAAAAAAACTTCAATTGAGCGGATTTTCAGAACATACAAAAATAAAGAAACCGATTATGAAAATAATTTGAATTGGTTTGGACAAAAAGAATAAAAACTAATGCCAACACCGTATAAAAAAAATTGCTAGTTTTAGCTAAACCAATGTCAGTTGCTCGTTTGCTAGCTTCTGATTTTCCTTCGGAAAATCCTCGCTCACAAACACGCAACTTTCCTTATACATAAACGTTGTATGCAATTTAAAGAACTGATATGAAATCATTATTATTAACATTAATTTTGACCAAAAAAGGTCTGAATGTTTTAGATGAAGAATTTGAAGATGATTTATATAGAAAAAGTCTTTTAATTTTTGGTGTTTACGGAATAGTTACATTTATATTTGATTTTGACGAACAGACAAATGAGAAAGGATTTCTTCTAAACTTACTTGAGTTTGGAATGTCCATTTTATTCTCTATCATAATTGGACTTACATTTTCTTATATTCTTTATAAGGTCGGAAAATGGATTGATGGACAGAGTAATTTTATTGAGATTTTTTCTCTTCTAGCTTATGCATATTTCCCGATAATTATTGGGTTAATTATTATCGGAATATTGAAAAAAATTGAATATGAAATCAATACTTTCAACAACATCAACCTAAGAAATTTTATTTTATATTTAAGTTGGTTATTTTCTATTAAAATAATATTTCAAGGATTAATAAAATTCAATAAATACGGAATAAAAAAAGCAATATTGAATTTATCAATTTTAATTGGATTTATAATTGGACTATATTTTTTACTACCGAATTTAATAATTGAATAAAAAAAACTGCATACAACACCGTATATAATTTATTGCTGGTTTTAGCCTACTTACGAAAATCCTCGCGGATTTTCTATTCGGTTTTTATTTGCTAACTTTAGTGCTTAATCCACGCAACAAACCATATACAAACACGTTACCTACAATTACCAATCTGAATGGAAAAATGACCGAAACATTACAAACACTTCTACATTTAGGAACACAAATAAAATTCATTACAACAATGAATTATGCGTACAGAGATAATGAAGAGTATTTAAATAAAATAAAACTAACAGGTCATTACAAAAATCTTCCTTTTTCAAAAGCTGTTTCTGGGAATTTACAGAATTATGCTATTATCATTATTTGTTCTTTTTTAGACGAACTAAATGGAGAATTTACCCCTAAAAAACATAGTGAATATTCAGAACGAATAATTAAAGTTAGAAAAGCAATTAAACCTATTAAGAAAAGAATAAATCAATGGGAAAATTTAAGGAATTATAGAGATTATGTTTTAGCTCATAACTTGAGAGAAAAAAATACACCAATCTTCTCAAGTAATCGTCAAAAGAAGGAATATAAAATACCTTTTTCAAACTCTGAACATTATTTATTAAGTGAATTAATAATACTGATTATTCAAATTATATGGACGGAATTTGAAGATGTAATATCCGAAATAAACCTCAATGAAAGTCTACTTGACAAAATTGACTTTACTGAAAGCGAAATTAACGCACAAAAAGAATATGATTTAATAAGAACAGAATGTTTAAAAATTATAAACTCTGAAAAAAAACTGTAGGTAACACCGTATAAAAAAAATTGCTAATTTTAGCAAAACCAAAGTTAGTTACTCGTTTGCTAGCTTCTGATTTTCCTTCGGAAAATCCTCGCACACAAACAACGCAACTTTCCTTATACATAAACGTTACCAATAATTTGATGAAAAGCATACTTCTACTAATAATATTAACTTTTTCATTGTTCAGTTGTAATGATAAAACTTTAAAAATGTCTGAATTAGACTTTTTAGATTTCAATCAAGCGAGCATATTAAAAAATGATATAAAGAAGACACTTTTAATATCGGGATTTGATACAGCACTTTATAAAAAGAACGATACAATTGAAATTATAGAATATAATAAAAGCGGAAATATTAAAAACGTATGGAGAAAATCTTTTATGTATAGCATAAATGAAGAATATGAATACGACTCATTAAACCTTGAAAAACAAAAAATATTTTTTACTGATTTTAAAGCTATTTTCAATTTTCGCTATGAATTTGATAACGATAGCTTAATCCTCTATAAGTATTATACTAAACCTTCTATTGGAATTTCAAAACAGGATATTTCAAAACCAGCAGCTATTTTTAAATTCAAAAATGATGGAAAAATTTTAGAATCCTCTCAGTATCAGAATAACGATTATGGAAAGGGTAAAAAGCTCACTACAAAATACGATTACGACACAAAATCAAACTCATTATCTTCGAAAGAAATATTATACGAACCAAGTGATAACGAAGATTCATCTTTGAGTTCTAATGCAATAACCGACTATTATTACTCTAACAAAAAACTTGATTCGACTTTAACAACTTTCAGCTGGATAGATAGAGAAAATCAAAAGCAAAGCTATTTACGTAAAGTAATATTTGACCAAAATGGGTTAGCCTTAAAAGCAATTACAATGGATAGTTTAATTATATATTACAAGCATATTAATTAAAAACTATTGGTAACACCGTGTATATTTAATTGCTATATTCTTCCCTACTTGCGAAAATTCCTGCGGAATTTTCACGGGTTCGTAAAAGTTTGCTAATTTAGTTGCTGAAACACGCAACTAACCATACACAAACACGTTGTAAGTAATTTGACAAAACCAAGAAAAATAGAACTGAATTTAGGAAATCCGAAGAATGGATGGCTTCCGATTGAATTAAAATCTATGGATTTTGAATTGGAATTTAATGCTTCAAATATTCCTGAAAGTCCGACTGACAAACTTTGCGAATCTCTGATTTTAGCAATGAACGGAATCGAAACGGAAATATGCTGGAATTTGGAACCTGAATGTTATTTCTTTGAATTAAAGCAAATCAGAAAAGGAATTGAGTTGAATATTTCAAAAAGTGGAGAAATAACAGAAAACCGAAATCTGATTTATGAACTGACTGGAAATTTTGAGTCTGTGATTTTACCAATGTATCGGAATTTAAAAAAGTTCAATACGTTGGAATTTGACAAAACTGATTGGAAAGAAATTGACCAAAAAAAACTTAATAAACTGACTGAATTAGTAAAATTCAAAAAACTTTCAAAAGCTTTATAGAATATGAAGTACAAGAACATTCCGTCAGCAATTCACAATTTTGGTCATAGTTTTTTAAGCTATGAAAATTATGTCGATTCTGATTTTGTAATTGATGAACTTAATAAAATAAGCGGAAAGAATTATGACATAAAAATTGATTGGAAAACTAAAGAATTCCAACCAAAGACAATGGTTTCTGACCGTATTACCAAATCAATTGGATATTGGTATGATAATATAATTGAGCATTTTAAATCGCAAAACGTGGAATTTGACTCTCTAAAATCATTTGAACTGATTTGGGAAAATGGTAAAAGACCGAAAGTTATTGCGACTGACGACAGAGGAAAATTTTACGAAAAGGAAATAACAAACACACTATAAACTAAATAAAAAACTACTTACAACAACGTGTATAATTCATTGCTAGTACTCGCCTACTTACGAAAATCCTCGCGGATTTTCTATTCGGTTTGTATTTGCTAAATTAGTTGCTAGAAACACGCAACGAAATCATACACAAACACGTTAGCCACCATTTGAAAAAAACTAAAGACATATTAATTATCATTTTCGCATTTCTAGTCGTTTTCGCTATTGGATTTGTGCTAATCGGAATTTATGTTATTCAAGATAAATATGATGGAAACCCAGAATTGACCGAACAGAATAGCACTAAAAAAATAGAAAGCCCGATTGTTGGAAAATGGAAAGTAATTAAGTCAAATGTCGAACCTTTTCAAATAATCTCGAACGGAAAAAAACTTTATCTGAATACAATATTCGAATTTAAAGAAAATGGCAAACACAGAGTTTATGAGACAATTAAGTCGGAATTTTTCTCTTCTGTTACTTATCGTATCGATGGACAAAAATTAATTATGGTCGATTTAGATATGGTTTTTGATTACGGAATTGAAAATCTGACTTCTGATTCGCTAAAATTGAAAATAAGAAAAATACCAACTTACTTTTGGACTGATGAAAATCTTTCTGACCAAAAAGTTAAGGACAAAGTTTCTGAATTACAGAAAAGCGGAGTAATACTTGAACTAATAAAAATAAAAAACGGTGGCTAACACCGTGTATAATTAATTGCTTTGGTCGTTGCTTATTTGGAAAATTCCTTCGGAATTTTCTCGCGTTCGTTTTTGTTTACTAAATTAGTTGCTTAAACACGCAACTAACCATACACAAACACGTTGCCATTCATTGCGGAACGCACTCTGAACGGGAAAAAAGCAGTTATTTTTTCGAAATTTTTTTTCAGAGTTTTA
>NZ_JBJKOD010000028.1:3059-5263 GCF_045765065.1 Winogradskyella sp. 4-2091 | reverse complement strand
CAACCCACAATCAATCCAGTTTCAGACTTAGAGTTATGTGATGATTCGAGTAATAATGGCTTTGAAGAATTTGATTTAAGCACACAGACGGCGTTAATATTAGGAAGTCAATCGTCTACAGATTTCACGGTTAGTTACCATTTAAATTTTGAAGATGCAGATTCAGGCGATAATGCTTTACCATTATTGTATACAAATACAGTTAATCCAGAGCCAATATTTGTAAGAGTAGAGAGTTCAGGAGACTCAAGTTGTTATAATGCGTCAGCAACGGCCTTGTTTGATT
Source organism: Winogradskyella sp. 4-2091 (assembly GCF_045765065.1). Lineage (NCBI taxonomy): Bacteria > Pseudomonadati > Bacteroidota > Flavobacteriia > Flavobacteriales > Flavobacteriaceae > Winogradskyella > Winogradskyella sp. 4-2091. The sequence goes on along the minus strand of NZ_JBJKOD010000028.1, from coordinate 4,977 downwards.
TGGTTGTAAATACCAGAGCAATTGCAACAATGCCAGAAGCTATGGAAGTTTGTGATGATACGAGTAATGACGGTCAAGCGACTTTTGATTTAAGCAGTCAAGATGCTGTAATTTTGGGCAGTCAAAGTTCAGGGACATTTAATGTGTCTTACCACACAAGTCAAGACGATGCAAATAATAATGTAGGCGCTTTAGCGACAAACTACACCTCAAACGCACAAACGATTTATGCACGTGTAGAAGATCCTATGCATCCTGACTGTTATGCTACCACAAGTTTTGATTTAATTATACACGCTTTACCAGAAATTGTTGCTGTAACAGCCTTACAAGTCTGTGATGATGATACCGATGAGTTTGTCGCTTTTCCATTGAGCACAAAGGTTTCAGAATTATTAAACGGACAAACAGATGTAGAGGTGTCTTTTTATGAAGCACCAGCTGATGCAATAGCAGGTACACCAGAGATTTCTGATGGTTATGTCAATACTACGATGTCTAACCAAACGATATATGTACGTTTAGAAAATACAGTTACAGGATGTTATACTATTAATACGTTAGATCTAGAAGTTTTAGAAAATCCAATAGCTAATGCCACAACACCATTAGAAGTTTGTGATGACAATGCCGATGGTATAGCCGTATTTAACCTAAGCTTAAAAGACGCAGAAGTTATCGGATCCCAAACCGGAATGAGTGTTGTTTATTACCTAAATTCTAATGATGCAATTTTAGGTAATAATCCATTATCAACAAATTATACCAATACCATAGCAGGAGCACAAGATATTGTCGCAGTTATAAGTAATGATGTCACAGGATGTTCAGCAATGACGACTTTACAGTTAATTGTTAATCCAAAACCAACAACTATAAGTGTAACACCATACGAATTGTGTGATTACACCAATCCAGGAGATGAGCAAGAGCAATTTGATTTAAGCACTAAGACTGACGAGATTTTAAATGGACAAGTGAATATTTCAGTTAGCTATTACGCTACAGTAGCAGACGCAGATGCAGGTAGTGCTATTACAGGACTCTATACTAACACTAGTAACCCAGAGACCATCGTAGCAGAACTTACCAATACATTAACCAATTGTAGTTCAAGAGTTTTATTTGATTTGGAAGTTAATCCATTACCATTGGTGGTAGCACCAACAGCATTAGAAGTTTGTGACGATGGAACACCAGATGGTGTAACAGAAATGGACTTAAGTTTAAAGAATTCAGAGATAACAAGTAATAACCCAGCGTATTCCGTAAGTTATTATGAAACACCAGGTGAAGCGATATCAGAGAGTAATCCACTACCAACACTATATACCAATGATTTTAATGGTCAGATAGTCCATGTGCGCGTAGAAGACATTAACACAGGCTGTTATGATACAACCACCTTAGAGTTAATTGTAGAACAAGCACCAATAGCCTTTACACCACAGCCTTTAAGATACTGTGATCCAGATAATGATGGTTTTGGGGTGTTTACATTAACAGATGTGAATAATGAGATTACAGGAGGTGCACCAGGCTTACAAGTGACGTATCACGAAACATATACCAATGCCTTTTTTGGAGTCGATGCTATAGACACGAGTATAGATTATAACAATATTGTTATTGATGAGCAATTGCTTTATGCACGTGTAGAGAGTGCAACGATAGCTACAGATTGTGCAACATTAGTAGAGTTATTATTAATAGTAGAACCAACACCACAATTGGTAGCACCAACACCATTAGAAGTGTGTGATGATATCTCAGCCGATGGTTTTGCCGTGTTTGACTTAACAAGCAAAGATGAAGAGCTTTTAAACGGTCAAGATGCGACGCAGTATATTGTAAGTTATTACACCTCAGAAGCCAATGCAGAATCTGCAAGCAATGCAATAACAAGCCCAACGGCCTA
>NZ_JBJKOD010000028.1:0-2964 GCF_045765065.1 Winogradskyella sp. 4-2091 | reverse complement strand
CCTATACCAATACAGATCCATTTAGTCAAATATTATGGGTTAGAGTAGAAGATAACATGACCGTAGAAGGCTGTTATAAACTTACAAGTTTAGAGCTAATTGTTAATCCATTACCAGTATTAGTTACACCAGCACCACTAGAGCTGTGTGATGACAATAATCCAGGGAACCAACAAGAAGGCTTTACTCTAGAATTGGCAAATGAAGAGATTTTAGCAGGTCAAACAGGAATCAGCTTAACGCATTATGAGACGCAATTAGATGCAGAGAATGCGACCAACCCAATAGTAAGTCCATATCTAAATACAACTAATCCACAAACTATTTTTGTGCGTGCAGAGAATGATATAACAGGTTGTTATAATACAGTAACAGTAACCTTACGAGTTAATCCAATACCATCACCACAACCGAGTCCAGAGGCTATAGAGGTTTGTGATGATGACAATGATGGATTTTCAGAATTTGATTTAGAACAACGTACAGTAGCGATTACTAATAGTGAGCCTAATGTTGTGATTACTTATCATGAAACTCAGATTGATGCAGAGATGGGAGACAATGCCCTTGTAAGCCCATACATTAATATTGTAGCAGACACTCAGTTTTTATATGTACGCTCAGAGAACACACTCACAGGCTGTTATAGTTTAACGAGCAATAGACTTCAACTTATTGTACATGCTGCACCAGAAGTGCCATTAACAATAGAGCCTTATGTGATTTGTGATACAGATGATGATGGTATTGCTCAATTTGATCTTACCACAAAAGACGACGAGATTTTAAATGGACAAAACCCAGCAGACGTTATATTGACTTACCATGTCAGTGCAGCAGATGCAGATACAGGAGACAATCCAATAACCAATGTAGGTAGTTACACAAATAATGGTAATCCGCAAATAATCTATGTGCGTTTATATGATCCTGTTACGAGTTGTCAAGATGTAGGTAGTTTTGAGTTAAATGTAGCTTTACCACCAGAAGCGGTACAACCAACACAACTCAACGCTTGTGATGATCTAGGCGAAGTGCCAGGCGATGAGATCACAGTATTTGATCTTACAGTAAAAGATAATGAGATTACGGGCGGAAATGCGAGTTGGAGTGTTGCTTATTATGAGACCAATGCAGATGCACAATCTCAAATGAATGTAATTGCAGATCCAACTCAGTATACCAACACTAGTATAGATGGTGCCATGGCTAACCCACAAACCTTATATGCAGTAGTAACAGACACAGACACAGGCTGTACGGATATGGTAACCTTAACCATACGAGTACAACCTAATCCAACACCAACACTTATTGTCCCAGACATCGAGTTATGTGATAATGACAATGCAGGTAATGGATTAGAGATTTTCGATTTAACCGAGCATGAGGTCTTATTACTCAATGGCGAAGCCAATGTATCAGCAAGTTATTATGAAACAGCAGATGATGCAGATTCAGGAACCAATGCTATCGTAGACCCAACAGCCTACCAAAACATAGAGACACCAGAGCAAGTGATTTATGTAAGAGTAACCAATGATCTTACAGGTTGTTATGCCTTAGTTGATTTTAGTATCATAGTACATCCATTACCAGAGGTTGTAGCAGTAACCGACTATATTCAGTGTGAGCTAAATACAGATGGCCAAGATAGCTTTGACCTAACGTTAAAAGACGCAGAGATCTTAAACGGACAAGATGCAACGCAGTTCATTGTAAGCTACCATGAAACATTGGTAGATGCACAAGATGGCGTTAATGGTTTAGTGAGTCCATATATCAACAGTATAAGTAACCCACAACCTATCTATGTAAGAATAACAAATAATGTAACAGGTTGTTTTATCAGTACTCAGAGTTTTAATCTCGAAGTACAAGAAGGCGCAAGAGCAGAAGAAGATCAAATTCTATTTGAAGCCTGTGATGATAATATGGAAACCGATGGCGATACAACAAATGACAGTGTTCAGTTTGATTTAACCACACAAGACACTCTAGTATTAGACGGTCAAGATAGTACCAACTATGTGGTAAGCTATTATGCAACTCAAGACGATGCAGACCTAAAAGTAAATCCATTACCAACCTTGTATGAAAATGTGGTTAATCCGCAAGTGATATATGCACGTGTAGACAATGACACACCAGATGGTGTAACAGGTAATGATACATCAATATGTTATGCCATAGCAGAAGTGATCTTACAAGTCGATCCATTACCAGAGTTTGATTTAGAAGATAGTTATATCTTATGTATCAACACCAATGGTACAGAAATATTAGAACCATTAGAGATTGATACAGGATTAACAACAACAGACTATAGTTTTGAATGGAGCTATGAAGGTGTTGTAATAACAGGCGAAACACAAGCGACGTTAATGCCAAGTGCAGGCGGTAATTATAGTGTAAGGATTGTTAATTTGGTAACAGGTTGTGAGAACGAAGACAGTACAGAAGTACAAGAAAGTGAGCCACCAAGTGTAACCATCGAGCAGTTAACACAAGCTTTTTCAGAAAACCACGTTATACAAGCAGTATTGGGAGATGAGATAGGCGAGTATGAGTTTAGTTTAGATGGCGGACCATGGCAAGATGAGCCACTGTTTAGTAATGTATCAGCGGGCGAACATGAGATTGTAGCTAGAGATAAGTTTGGCTGTGGAACCGACACCGCACAGACCTTTATAGTAGATTATCCGTTATATTTTACACCCAATGGAGATGGATTTAATGAAACTTGGAACATCGCAGGTATTGGAAGTAATGCAAAAATTTATATATTTGACAGATACGGAAAGTTGTTAAAACAATTAAGTCCAGATGGAAGTGGTTGGGATGGCACGTTTAATGGTAATTTAATGCCAACAAGCGACTACTGGTTCACAGTAGAGTATGACGAGCCAGGTACTGATATCCGTAAAGAATTTAAAGCCCATTTTACCTTGAAACGATAAAGAA
>NZ_JBJKOD010000027.1:2500-5924 GCF_045765065.1 Winogradskyella sp. 4-2091 | reverse complement strand
TCAGATTAAAAAAAACGAAAAAACCCTTACTAAATAAATAGTAAGGGTTTTACAATACCGATATATCGGTAAAAAAGGCGGCGACCTACTCTTCCACAGTCAAGCAGTACCATCGGCGCAAACGGGCTTAACTACTCTGTTCGGAATGGTAAGAGGTGAGCCCCGTCGCTATAACCACCTTAAGTTTTGGTTGTTATAAAATAATCAACACTAATATTGTTGACATATTGAAAAAATCACATGATATAAGTAATATGTATTGTAAACTTTATAAAAAAACAGGCGTACAATAAGCCTATGGGTTATTAGTACTACTCGGCTATGACATTACTGCCTTTACACCTATAGCCTATCAACGTGGTAATCTTCCACGACCCTTTAAAGAAATCTCATCTTGTGGTGGGTTTCGCGCTTATATGCTTTCAGCGCTTATCCCTTCCGAACGTAGCTACCCTGCAATGCTCCTGGCGGAACAACAGGTACACCAGAGGTTCGTCCAACTCGGTCCTCTCGTACTAGAGTCAGATCCACTCAAATTTCTAACGCCCACTGTAGATAGAGACCGAACTGTCTCACGACGTTCTGAACCCAGCTCGCGTGCCACTTTAATGGGCGAACAGCCCAACCCTTGGGACCTTCTCCAGCCCCAGGATGTGACGAGCCGACATCGAGGTGCCAAACCCCCCCGTCGATATGAGCTCTTGGGGGAGATCAGCCTGTTATCCCCGGCGTACCTTTTATCCTTTGAGCGATGGCCCTTCCATACGGAACCACCGGATCACTATGCTCTACTTTCGTACCTGATCGACCTGTATGTCTCTCAGTCAAGCTCCCTTATGCCATTGCACTCTACGCACGGTTACCAAGCGTGCTGAGGGAACCTTTAGAAGCCTCCGTTACTCTTTTGGAGGCGACCACCCCAGTCAAACTACCCACCAAGCACTGTCCTTTCATTGAAAGTTAGACTCTAGATAAGCAAAGGGTGGTATTTCAACAATGACTCCACAACGCCTAGCGACGCCACTTCAAAGTCTCCCACCTATCCTACACATTACTTATCCAAAACCAATACTAAGCTATAGTAAAGGTGCACGGGGTCTTTTCGTCCCACAGCGGGTAATCGGCATCTTCACCGATACTACAATTTCACCGAGCTCATGGCTGAGACAGTGTCCAGATCGTTACACCATTCGTGCAGGTCGGAACTTACCCGACAAGGAATTTCGCTACCTTAGGACCGTTATAGTTACGGCCGCCGTTTACTGGGGCTTCATTTGAGATCTTCGAAGTAAACTTCTAAACCCTCCACTTAACCTTCCAGCACCGGGCAGGTGTCAGGCCCTATACATCATCTTTCGATTTAGCAGAGCCCTGTGTTTTTGATAAACAGTCGCCTGGACCTTTTCACTGCGGCCCATCTTACGATGGGCGACCCTTCTCCCGAAGTTACGGGTCTATTTTGCCTAGTTCCTTAGCCATGAATCTCTCGAGCACCTTAGAATTCTCATCCCAACTACCTGTGTCGGTTTAGGGTACGGGCTGCTTCACTTGCTTTTCTTGGAAGTCGATTTGCTAGATTATCACCTTGACCGTAGTCTCAGTGTACTATCGCGGTATTACTACTCGCTTCAACGTACTATTCCGTCAGTACGCACTAACTTTTCGCCTCCGTCACGTTTAGTGTGAGCAGGTACAGGAATATTAACCTGTTGTCCATCCACTACCCCTTTCGGGTTCGCGTTAGGTCCCGACTAACCCTCAGCTGATTAGCATAGCTGAGGAAACCTTAGTCTTTCGGTGTGCGGGTTTCTCGCCCGCATTATCGTTACTTATGCCTACATTTTCTTTTGTAGCTTCTCCAGCATGCCTCACAGCACACCTTCGACGACACTACAATGCTCCCCTACCACTTTTACAAGTCCATAGCTTCGGTAATATGTTTATGCCCGATTATTATCCATGCCGAACCGCTCGACTAGTGAGCTGTTACGCACTCTTTAAATGAATGGCTGCTTCCAAGCCAACATCCTAGCTGTCTAAGCAGTTCAACCTCGTTTATTCAACTTAACATATATTTGGGGACCTTAGCTGATGGTCTGGGTTCTTTCCCTCTCGGACATGGACCTTAGCACCCATGCCCTCACTGCTGATTAACATTTTATAGCATTCGGAGTTTGTCAGGAATTGGTAGGCGGTGAAGCCCCCGCATCCAATCAGTAGCTCTACCTCTATAAAACTATAAATCAACGCTGCACCTAAATGCATTTCGGGGAGTACGAGCTATTTCCGAGTTTGATTGGCCTTTCACCCCTACCCACAGGTCATCCGAAGACTTTTCAACGTCAACCGGTTCGGGCCTCCACTGTGTGTTACCACAGCTTCACCCTGCCCATGGGTAGATCACACGGTTTCGCGTCTACCACTACTAACTAAAGCGCCCTATTCAGACTCGCTTTCGCTACGGATCCGGACCTGAAGTCCTTAACCTTGCTAGCAACGGTAACTCGTAGGCTCATTATGCAAAAGGCACGCCGTCACAGATCAAGTCTGCTCCGACCGCTTGTAAGCGTATGGTTTCAGGTTCTATTTCACTCCCTTATTCAGGGTTCTTTTCACCTTTCCCTCACGGTACTAGTTCACTATCGGTCTCTCAGGAGTATTTAGCCTTATCGGATGGTCCCGACTGATTCACACAGGGTTTCACGTGCCCCGCACTACTCAGGATACCACTATCTTAACAATCTTTACTTATACGGGACTATCACCCTCTTTGGTCAGTCTTTCCAAACTGTTCTAATTCATTATGCATCGAATATCGTGGTCCTACAACCCCAGCATTGCCGTAACAATACTGGTTTGGGCTAATCCAATTTCGCTCGCCGCTACTATCGGAATCACTTTTGTTTTCTTCTCCTCCGGGTACTTAGATGTTTCAGTTCTCCGGGTTCGCCTCCTTGCGGATAACATGTCTTCAACATGCTGGGTTGCCCCATTCGGATATCTACGGATCAATTTGTATGTGCCAATCCCCGTAGCTTTTCGCAGCTTATCACGTCCTTCATCGCCTCTGAGAGCCTAGGCATTCCCCATACGCTCTTATTTAGCTTATTGTACTTTTGTCTTTTTAATGAGTTACTATTTAGTTTTAAACTATAAAGCTTAAAACTAAACTTTATGATTAATTAAAAGCTCGTAAACCCTAATTAATCATTATTACTTTATAAAGAGATAAATCTCTCTATATTATTTCATGTATCTTTTTCAATATGTCAATGAACTTTCTATTTCCTATATAAACAAGAAATGTTGTGGAGAATATCGGAGTCGAACCGATGACCTCCTGCGTGCAAGGCAGGCGCTCTAGCCAGCTGAGCTAATCCCCCATTTATTAAGTAGTCAGTTATCAGTTAACAGTTATCAGTTA
>NZ_JBJKOD010000026.1:0-11462 GCF_045765065.1 Winogradskyella sp. 4-2091 | reverse complement strand
TTGCTAAATTAGTGCTTAACCCAAGGTAGTTGCATTTTTGTTACGTCTGAATTTCCTTCGGAAATTCCTCGCACACATAAACGCAACTTTCCATACACAAGACCGTTGTACGCAATATAAACCAACCTTTACGAATGTTTAAAAATTTATTTTCCAAAAACGAATATAGTAGCAAAACAGGATTCTTCAAAGTTGAGAATAAGGAGCTAATTCCGATAGACGAATTGGAAATAGGTTCAATAAACAATTGTATTGAGAAAATCGGTTTTCCAACAAACCACATTTATACAATACATTCTTTTGATTCTGACAAAATATCTGTTTTAGGATTCAAAACCCTAACAAAAAAACTTGAATTCGTATTAGCAGAGAATAAATCTAAAATTTCATTTTCAGATGTATCAAAGGCTGTAAAAGGAATTGATTGGGATTTTGAGTATTCTGACTTAAATATTGAGGACATCTTACAAGAAGGTATCGATTATGAGAACTTTGACTTGAATTTTGTGAAATCGATTATGAATTTAACTAAAGAAGATAAAGAATTATACAAGTCAGAAAAACTTGGACTATATCTTCAATTTGAAAATGAGATTCTTAAAGCGTTCACATCGTCAGAATGGGAAAACTCATCAACAAAATGGCTTAAAGAAATAAACGAACCGATGGTAGAAAGTATGGTCAAGGAAGCCAAACAATTCCATAGAAATGAAATTGAGGCAATGGAAGAAGTGAACAGACAAACCAAAGCGCTTATGAATGTCCCAGAAGCAATGAAAAACGAATTTCTATCATTGCACGAAAACAGAAATGGAAATTTCAATTTTCACAATTTAGTAATCGCACATTACTCACAAGAATGTAATCAAGATGATTTTCTATTTATGAACAAAGGGAGATTTAATAAGATTGATGAAAGTGTATTCGAAGTCGGAAAATTTAAATATGAATTTGATAATAGTAGAGAATTAATAGCAGTATACGAGAAATAAATACTGCGAAAAATACTGCGTACAACACCGTATATAAAAAATTGCTGGTGTTAGGCTAAATCAAAGGTCGTTGCACGTTTGCTACGTCTGAATTTCCTTCGGAAATTCCTCGCACGCAAACACGCAACTTTCCATATACAAACACGTTGTGCATAATGCGGAAAATCGTTCCAAACATCAACTTTTGAACAAAAAAAAGCCAACCGCACAAACAGCACATTTATTTTTTCCCAGCCACAAAAAGCCAACGCCTAAAAAAATAAAAGAGCTGTTTTTTGCCAACGCTCAAAAACGGGACACAAAACAGAATTAAGAAATAACTTTGCAATACCATTGCATTGATATTTATTTATCTTTGTGTCAATGAAATTCGTTACTATCATATTATCATTGTTAATCCTTGCGTTGTCAATTACACCTTGTTCTGACGGAAATAATTATGAAGACCAACACCAAGACGAAATAAGCGCAAATAACAACCACCAAGAAGATAGTGACGATTCTTGCCCAGTAACCTGTGTTTGTGATTGTTGTGGAATAGCAATCACATACCAGCTACTTCAAACTTTCGAATTAAGTATTAACAACTCAATTTCTACAGAAATAATACCTGTTTATCAATCAATTTACAGATTTGATTATCATTCCAATATTTGGCAACCGCCACAATTAATTAGCTAAAATACCGACAAGAAGTCAATTTTTTTAGTTAATTAATATTTACATTTTCAATGAATAAATACTTATTGAGCACAATGCTCACAATTATAATTTGCTTTTTTGCAAAAGCACAAACCTCTGATATACAAATAAAAGTAGTTTCAGAATCCGAAAAAGAACCGTTATTTGGAGCAACAGTATATTTTGAGGAATTAGAAAAAGGAGCAGTAACCGATTTTAACGGAATTGCAACTTTTACAGAAATTCCAAACGGAGAACATATTATCATAATTTCATATTTAGGATATGAAACATTAAAAACTACTATTCAAATTCCAACTAATTCCGATTTAATTTTCAAATTAAAAAGTGGCGGAAACGAATTGGACGAAGTTGTATTGCAATCTTCAAGAAGCACGAGAACTGTAAAGAAAATTCCAACAAGAATAGAATTTATTGGTGCAGAGGAATTAGGCGAAAAAGCCATAATGAATCCAACCAATATTTCAATGGTACTTCGTGAAAGTACAGGAATTCAAATGCAACAAACTTCTTTAAGTAGTGGAAGTACAAATATTAGAATCCAAGGACTCGATGGGCGTTACACACAACTTTTAAGAGATGGATTTCCTCTTTATGGTGGTTTTTCGAGTAGTTTGAGCATTTTGCAAATTCCGCCATTAGATTTACAACAATTTGAAATCATAAAAGGAAGTTCATCAACACTTTATGGTGGTGGAGCAATTGCAGGTTTAGTAAATATGGTTTCAAAAACACCAGACGAAGAACCAGCTTTAGATATTATGCTAACACAAACACAAGCATTGGGAAGTACAGCAAATATATTTTACAGCAAACGAAATAACAAATTTGGTGTTTCGCTTTATGGTTCTGGTCATTATCAAAAGGCTTACGACCCAGAAGATGATGGATTTAGTAATTTGTCTAAAACGACTTCGATTTCTTTCAATCCAAAATTCTTTTATTATCCATCAGAAAAAACAACCTTTTGGATTGGTTTAAATGGAACTTACGATGACAGAATTGGTGGAGATATAACAAAAATTGAAAGTGGAGAAAATGGAATTCATCAATATACAGAAGAAAATATCTCAAAAAGGTTGAGCAGTCAAGCAGTTTATAAAACGCAAATAGATTCAATAAGTTCTTTGAACATAAAAAATAGTATTTCGTTTTTCGATAGAAACCTTACTATTCCAGATTTTAATTTTGACGGTAAACAAATCAATACGTTTACAGAAGTTACCTATCAAAAAGCAACTTCAAAAGCTGATTGGATTTTTGGAGCAAACTTATATACTTCAGACTTTGATGAGAATGATAGTGCAACTTTACAACGTGACCAAACAGATATAACGTTTGGTATGTTTGCAAACAACATTTATGACCTTTCAGATAGTTGGATTTTAGAAACTGGATTGAGAGCAGATTACAATACAGACTTTGGATTTTTTCCACTTCCAAGAGTTTCATTATTATATAAAAACGATAATGGATTTTCAAGCAGAATTGGTGGTGGTTTAGGCTACAAAATACCTGATATTTTCACAGAAGAAGCTGAATTTGTAAATTTCGAAAATGTACTTGGTATAGATAAATCAAACTTAAAAGCAGAACGTTCTTATGGTTTAAATCTTGATTTTAATTATCAAACACGTTTAACTGATGAGATTGGTTTTTCTGTAAATCAATTATTCTATGTTACTGCAATAAACAATGGTTTGTTATTAAATAGTACAGATAACGGATTTTTTGCATTTGAAAATGCAACAGACGAAATTTTAAGTAAAGGAGCAGAAACAAACATAAAGTTTACATACAAAGATTTTCGATGGTTTTTAAATTATGCGCTAATAGATACGAAATTGAACTATTTGGCAGGAAATCCGCAAAAGCCTTTAACAGCAAAACATAACGCAGGAAGCGTGTTGATGTATGAATCTGAAAAATGGAGAATTGGTTATGAAACATTTTATACTGGAAAGCAGTTTTTATCAAATGGAAGTGAAACAACAGACTTTGTAACAATGGGTTTACTATTAATGCGTAATTTTAAATTTGGTAGTGCATTTGTGAACTTTGAAAATTTCACAGATAGAAGACAAAGTAGGTTCTCACCATTGGTTTTACCACCACACGAAAATCCTATATTTCCAGAAATATATGCACCAACAGATGGATTTATATTTAGTGTAGGTATAATAATTAAACCATTTGGAAACGAAGACCACGATTAATTATGCAAACAATAGAAGAATTATTAGAATCTAAAAATATTCGCGTAACAGCAATGCGTTTGTTAATCTACAAGTTCCTTGCAGAAAAGCAAATTGCTGTTACATTAAGCGATATAGAAAATGCTTTCGAGAAAGCAGATAGAACAACGTTGTACAGAACCGTCAAAACATTTGAAGAAAAAGATATTGTACATCAAATTGACGATGGTACAGGAATTACAAAATATGCTTTGTGTGAAAAGGGATGTAATTGTGAACTTGAAACCGATTTACACTTGCATTTTCATTGTAACAACTGTAACGAAACTGTTTGTTTAACAGAGCATAAAATCCCTCAAATAAAAGTACCTGATGGTTTTGTTTCAGAAAATGTAAACTTGGTTGTAAGAGGTATTTGCGATAAGTGCAGTGGACAATAAATGCACTTCCATTGCATTGATTTTTATAGCATTTTTACATAAAATTAGAAATTATGTTACTATTCGCTTTTCTCATATTATATTTTTTATTGGTGTTTGTTTTAAGGTCTGTATTGCTTTGGAGAAAAACAGGAATAAATCCGTTAACATTTAAAAAAACAGATAATGCTCACGATTACAATGGTAAGGTTTTTACATTTATTACAGTTTTTGAGCTTATTGTTGTTGGAATCTATGCTTTTAAAAATGAGTGGTACGAATATTTACTTCCTTTTTGGTATTTAGAAAATCCTATTTTACAAAAGATTGGCTGGACTCTTTTGGTTATATCATTAATTGTTGTTTGGATTTCTCAAAGTCAAATGTCAAATTCTTGGAGAATTGGAATTGATGAAAATAACAAAACCAAATTAGTAACAAAAGGAGTGTTTTCAATTTCAAGAAACCCAATATTTTTAGGTATTATGATTGCGAATATTGGATTATTTCTTGTAATTCCCAATGCGTTTACTTTACTCATAATCTCATTATCTACTTTAAGCGTGAATACACAAATAAGATTAGAGGAAGAGTTTTTAAAACGTGAATTTGGAAATGAATATATACAATACGCGGAAAAAGTGAGAAGATGGATTTAAACTAAAGACACAGAATTGCCAACGCTCAAAGCCATACACATTTCCAGTCGCATCAACCACGCTTCACCCAAACTGTAAAAGAGTATGTCTTGCCAATACTCACTTTTGAACTAAATAACAAACATCGGAAAACCAAGCCGAACGTGAAAAGCACTATGCACAACAACGTGTATAAACCATAGCTATTACAGGCTTTTCGAGAGGTTTTTGCTTATTTATTAAGTCCGCCAAATTTTTATTTTTGTATATTTAGAAATTAAAAGATAAATAGAAAAAATAAAAATTCGGCTCGTGCTAAATCCGAAAAGTTAGCGTTTATTTATACGCTACGTTTCATACACAAGACCGTTACCACACATATGAGAAAAACGTTACTAATAACAACATTACTTCTATCTTTCAATGGATTTTGTCAATCTACCCAAGATTGTGAAAAAATTCTAAAAAAGGAAATAAATCTGATTCCAAACGACACGGATAATTTGAAAAGATTTGTAGAAGACTTCTCACTACTTAAAAATTGTGGACTTGACGATGGAGATATCGAAGTTTTTTCAAATGGTCCAGTTTTAGGAACAATTTTAGTCGAATTAGCCTCAAATAAAGAAAGTGATGCCAAACTAACATTTCAAAATCTATATGATAAAGTATTGGAATTTAAAGAATCAGAAGCTTATGAATTAACCAAAACGACAATATTAGTTTCAAATGAACTGGCAAAAAGACCTGCGAATATTGACAATTGGAACCAAGACAAAATTTTATTAGAAAAATTGGAAGTCCCATCTGATTTTATAGATGAGTTTCATAATTATTTAAAAGAACATTCTAATCCGGAAAAAACATATAAACAAGTTTTCGCAGATTTTCAAGAAACTAAAAAATCAAAAAAGTCAGAAACAAAGCCAACCGAAAAAGAATATGACGGAATTTTTAAAAACGCTGGTAATGTGGACTATGATGACCTTTTAAATGAATCCATAGAATTTAAAAAGCCATTGCTTCTATATTTTACAGGCTATGCTTGTGTAAACGCTAGAAAAATTGAACATTACGTTCTATCCGACAAAACAATCACAGAAAAATTAAAAAATGAATTCCATTTTGTGAACCTTTATGTTGACGATAGAACAAGTTTACCCGAAAATGAAAGTATAAAATCTAAAACGAATGGAAAATTATTAAAATATGTTGGACAGAAACATTCGGAATTACAAACTGAAAAATTTAAGAATAATTCGCAACCTTACTTTGTGATTATAGATAAAAACGGAAATAAAATAAAGGACATTGGTTATACCACAGAAATAAAATTATTTGAAGAATTTTTAAACACAGAAAAATAAATACGTGTGGTAACACCGTATATAATTTATTGCTAGTTCTAGCCTACTTACGAAAATCCTCTCGGATTTTCTATTCGGTTTTTATTTGCTAAATTAGGTGTTTAAACCACGCAACAAACCATATACAAACACGTTACAGAACATATGAGAATCGCACTTCTATTAACGCTTTTACTTACTTCAAATTTTGGATTCTGTCAAGAAACTGAAAAATTGACTGTGGAAAGTTTGAAACTCGAACTAGCGGAATTTTTATTGGAAAAAAAATCAATTAAAAGCATAGACCAGCATATTAACTTTTATGGAATTCATAAAAACAAAATCGATGAAAACCTTAAAAATGGAATTTATGTTTTTAACAATGCTTCATCTCACAATCGTTCCTTTTTTGTTATTGTAGACGATAACTCATTTAGCATTTTAGATATTTCAACTTTACAAGGGTTAAAAGACTCAATTGCGAAAACATTGGAATTTGCGAATAAACAAAAATATTGTACAGAAATTATACAAGACTATATTTCAAGGTTAGTAAATATTCACTTTAGAGTCAATAGAAATCCAACAACTCAATTGAATAAGAATTGTGAATTTGAGATTAAGCCAATTAAAAGTACTTATGAGTTAAAATCTCTGAAATTAAAGCTTGCTGAATTTCTTGTGAAACAAAACGAAATTGAAAATATAGAATACTACTTTGAGTATGATTTATTCTTAATGGTTAGAACATTCGAAATCTATTATGGAATTGACAAAAATGAAAATATTGAATGTGGAGTTTATTCATTTGAATTTTTAAATGAGGAATATGACCAAAATCGTTATTATGTAATAGTAAATGAAGATTGGTTAGAAATTTTCGAAATAGAAAGTTCCGGAGGTTTGTCTGATGGAATTAATAAAGTATTGGACTTTGCTGAAAGTCATAAATATTGTCATTTAAAAACAGTTCAAATTATCGAACAATTAATCGGAAAAAAATATTCGGAAAGCTGTTTCGATAATCCTACTTTTGAATTACCATAAAACTGAAATAAATACGTGCTGTAACAACGTGTATAATTCATTGCTAGTTATAGCCTACTTACGAAAGTCCTCGCGGACTTTCTATCTGTGAATTATTTGCTAAATTTAGTGCTTAAACACGCAGCGAAATCATACACAAACACGTTGGCAACAAGCTGAAAATGAAACACAGATTAAACATTCTACTTCTGATTTTAACTTTTATATCTTGTAAGAATACGAGCGAAAAGAAAGCGGAGGAAATATTAAAAAAGAAACCAAAACAGGTTGTTTTAATTTCAAAATACGCACCAGAATCATATAAACACTATATAAAACAAGATAGTATAGGACAGCAATCGAATGAAAAAACTGGTCCTTATTCACCTATCGAAAGTCCGACTTTTGCTTATTATGATTCACAAAACAATATCAGTATTTGGAAACCTAAAGTGAACGAAATAGACACTTTAACAATACCGTATTATAGAGATTATTTGGAAATAAGTACTCGTAATACATACTCTTCCATACCTAATACTTATCTCATAAAAAATGGAGACACAATTATTATTGAGTATGAAAATAAATTACCAATCGCTAAAATTACAAATCGTCAGGTTAATGATATTGAACTAAACTATAATAATTATAGATTAAAAGAATTATTTGACAACAAATACCCAAGTCATCACAAAATATTTCTTGGTTTTTTATTAAGTAAAGAGAAATCAATGGAAGAAACTACAATTGATTTTTACCAACAAGCAGTTAAAGATGGAGAAAGAGAAACTGAATTTTTAGATTCATTACAAAAAGAAAAACTGATTTCAGAAGACAATTATTTTTACCGCAAAGAAATTTTAACTGGTTTATTAGAAAAACACAAAAACCTCAAAACTATAAAAGAATGGAGAGAAAAAAACAAATCTTTTTCAAATAAAGAAAATATCGAAATTATTTATAGTTTAGATTTATCAAAGACAGACTCTTTAATGAATTTTTCATATTTCAGAGATTACTTAAACAATATTTCCAAATATAATCTTTCTTTTATTCAAGAGAACAATATGAACTCTGGAGCATTTTATATAGATTCAAGAGTTCGATTTGATTCTATTTTAAATGACAAAAGATTTAACCAAACTTCTAAAAACTTTCTCTTACCTATAGTTTACAACGGAATTGCTCAAAATTTTAGAGTTAAAGACAAAGAAGAATATTTCAACAAATTAATTAAAAATACCACCAATCAAAGAAAAATAAAAGAAATTCAAGAAAAATACAACTTGGATTTTAGTAAGTCTGACAAATTGATTTTGACTACAATTAAAAATGATACAATCACTTTTTCTGATATTATAAATAATAATAAAGGAAAATGGCTTTACATTGATTTTTGGGCAAGTTGGTGCAAGCCTTGTAGAGAAACAATGCCAAAATCTGTAATACTTAAAAAAGAATTAGAAAAAGAAAATATTGAGTTTATCTATTTGAGCTTGAACGACAAAAAAGAAAATTGGAAATTAGCAATGGAATCGGATGGAATCTCAAAAAGTCAAAATTACTTTATCGAAAATGGTAATGTTTCTAAAGTAATTGAAGATTTAGGAATAAAAACAATTCCTCACTTTTTGATTTATAATCCAAATGGAGAATTAATCAACGGATTTGCAAATAGACCAGGAGAAGGAGCGAAAGAACAATTGAAGAAATTAATAACTGAAAAATAATGCCTATTGCCAACACCGTGTATAACTCATTGCTTGGTTCTCGCCTACTTACGAAAATCCTAGCGGATTTTCTATTCGGTTTTTATTTGCTAAATTAGGTGCTTAAACACGCCACTAATCATACACAAACACGTTATCTGCAAGCTAAAAAAACTTCCTAACTTAAATTTCAAATGGAAAGAACTTACGAAACATCAATTTTAACGTAAGGCTTTTGATACTTAATTGAATTTTAAAATATTTTTAATTTCATCTGAAATATCACCTACATTTTTATGTTTCTGATTTGTTTGAACTATTATAGTTAATACATCTTTATCGTTATTAAATCTTCTTACAATACATTCATAATTTCCAGCGGAACCGTGATGAGAATGTTCTATAATTCTATTATTTTTCCATTCTACAGAACCTAAAGGCGATTGAATATTTCCGAAAAAATCTGCTTCTTCAGACAAGAATTTTACAGATTCTTGATTTATAATTTTATACGTATGAAGGTTTTCTATCCAATTATATAAATCGTTAGCTGTTAAACTAAAAATAGCTCCTGAGATTGTTACTTTATAAGAATCTTCCTCGTAATCATCATCAAAAGGAATAGCCATTAAATTTTTATCTAAATAAGGAGCTTCTGGATGAATAACTGCACTTTTCAATGAAAAGGGAATGAATAAATTTTGATTAACATAGGCTTTAAAAGTTTGATTTGTAATTTTTTCTACGACTTGAGACAATAAAATTGGACTATGATTGGTATATAAATAATCTTTTCCTGGCTTAAACTCCAATTCTTTTATATTTAATAAATCTTCTTTAATTTTCTCATCAGTAATTCGTTCATTTTTTTCAAAATATTTATCCCATTCAACTTGAGGAAGACCACTTGTATACTGCAATAAATTTTTAATTGAAATTGTTGAAGCCCAAATAGGTAAATCTATTAGATATTTATCAAGTTTATCCTCTACATTTAATAATCCCTTTTCTTGAAGTTGCATGATTGAAACTGCTGGAAACTCTTTATATACTGAACCTAAATCGAAACGAAAATCCTTTGTTAATTTAACCGTTTTTGAGCCATCTGAAAAACCAAAAGAGTTTTCATATACTGATTCTCCATTTCTAACGACTAAAATATTTCCATTAAACTTACCCTTTGAAGCTAGTTCTTCTATATAAGAATCTATAGAAATATGCTTTTTGCAGTTTATAAAAGTTAATGAAATAAAAAATAATAATACAATGACAAGAATACGTTTCATCAAATTAGTAGTTGGTTATATTTTAGAGACGAAAAGATATAAGTTTTGTTACAGTATAAGTTACATTTTCATTTCAAGGCTAACAAAATTTAGAACCTCATAAGTAATCGAAATTTAACCGCAAGGGAAAAGCCAGCAGATAACACCGTATATAATTTATTGCTGGCTTTTTGCATACTTGCGAAAGTCCTCGCAGACTTTCTTTCTGTGATTTATTTGCTAACTTTAATGCTTAAACACGCAACGAAATCATACACAAAACCGTTAGCGAACATTTAGAACAAAACTTCAAACTATGAGATTAACATTTATATTTTTCTTTTTCACCTCTTTAATATTCGGACAACAAAAACCGATAGTTTTCTACAACGAAGCTGGAGAAAAAATAAATCAAAAAGAATTTATTAAAACTAAAGACTACAGCAAAAATTTGGATTTATATTTCGAAAACGATTCTACCCAAATAGGTATATTAATTACTAGACAAAAATTCGGACAACTTGACAAAAAAACCTTTTCTAATCTAAAATCTTATTTGACTGATATAAGCGAAAGAAAAATTGATTCCACTCAAAATATTGTAATAAATTATTTAACTGCGTTTCCAAGCGAAAAGCAAGTAGACTCAACTTCAAGGTCAAGTTGGAATGTTTTAGACAAAGACTATCTTAAAAAGTTACATAAGACAGCTGATATAAATCAATTTTGGGTAAACTCACCTGAATCCAAAAATCTAAAATATTATTATAATAATAGAATTAATTGGATAGAAGATAAAGATAATCTATTTAAAGAATTATTTTTCCCTTATGAAGTAAGGTATGGTAATTTTATACTGATTAAACCAGATGGAAAATTTTACTACTATTTAGGCGAACACAGTAAATATCAAATTTGGAAAAAATCAAAAAAATATTTTAAATAAAAAAAAATGATTTGCCAACACCGTGTAAAATTAATTGCTGGTTTTAGCCAATTTACAAAAGTCCTCGCGGACTTTCTATCTGTGATTTATTTGCTAACTTTAGTGCTTAAAACACGCAACTAATCTTACACAAACACGTTGTGTGCAATTTGGCTACGTTACCAAGATTTGGTATATTTGAGTAAAATATAGCCAAAATGGGAAAAAACACATCAATATCA
>NZ_JBJKOD010000025.1:0-12768 GCF_045765065.1 Winogradskyella sp. 4-2091 | reverse complement strand
TCTTTTTAACTTATTTATTATCAATAATATAAAACATAAAAAAGTGTTCATAAATATGTTAGTAATAAATTAAAATTAATTCTTAAATCTTAACAATTTCATTTGAAGTTTTTATCTGTACTTAATCGAATAATTTAATCGTTTAATCTGTATTCACCTAATTTTGATTTCCCTTTCAACCCTAATCATTTTTCTATAAACTGTTTTTCTAAGCATTTTGCTTAGCTGAACTATAACCTTAAATTAATGAAACACTTATACTCTAAGTTTTTATTTTTTGCTATATCTGTATGTTTTGTTTACAATTCATTTGGAGATTCTCGCAAATTAGATGTTGTTAGCACTAATAATTATTTAACTATCTCAGATTGCCCTTCAGGTCCTATTACAGCTAATGTTAATGCTGGTACTTGTGATGCTGTTGTAAATTTTACCATTCCAACAACAGATATTCCTGGAGGAAACATGGTTTTAATAACCGCGTATGGTAATGGAGATGTTTTTCCATTAGGTAGTACAATTGTGACATATGAAGAACGTGATATATTAAATGCTCCTTCGGGAAACTCTTGCACGTTTACTGTTAATGTTATTGATAATGAATCGCCAACACTTACTTCAGTAGCTGATAGAAATGAAAACTTAGATGCGAGTTGTGGTTTTACTATTCCTGATTATACAACCTTAACTACAGCTAATGATAATTGTGCAGCGCTAACTGTAACACAATCGCCTGTTGCAGGAACTGTTATTAGTGGCGCAGGAACTATGCAAATAATTACACTTTCTACTAACGATGGATCTAATCCTGTGGTGTCAACCACGTTTGATGTCACGCTTAATGATAATATTGCGCCTACACTTACCACAGTGGCTGATAGAAATGAAAACTTAGATGCAAGCTGTGATTTTACTATTCCTGATTACACAACGTTAACTACTGCTAATGATAATTGTGTCACACTTACCGTTACACAAGTGCCTATTGCAGGAACTGTTATTAGTGGCGCAGGAACTGTGCAAACAATTACACTTTCTACTAACGATGGGTCTAATCCTGTGGTGTCAACCACGTTTGATGTCACGCTTATTGATAATATTTCGCCTTCGCTTACTGCAGTGGCTGATAGAAATGAAAACTTAGATACGAGCTGTGATTTTACTATTCCTGATTATACAACCTTAACAACAGCAAATGATAATTGTGGGACATTAACTGTTACACAATCGCCTGTTGCAGGAACTGTAATTAGTGGTGCAGGAACTGTGCAAACAATTACACTTTCTACTAACGATGGGTCTAATCCTGTGGTGTCAACCACGTTTGATGTCACGCTTATTGATAATATTTCGCCTTCGCTTACTGCAGTGGCTGATAGAAATGAAAACTTAGATACGAGCTGTGATTTTACTATTCCTGATTATACAACCTTAACTACGGCTAATGATAATTGTGCAACGCTAACCGTTACACAATCGCCAATTGCAGGAACTGTTATTAATGGTGCAGGAACTGTGCAAACAATTACACTTTCTACTAACGATGGGTCTAATCCTGTGGTGTCAACCACGTTTGATGTCACGCTTATTGATAATATTTCGCCTTCGCTTACTGCAGTGGCTGATAGAAATGAAAACTTAGATACGAGCTGTGATTTTACTATTCCTGATTATACAACGTTAACTACGGCTAATGATAATTGTGCAACGCTAACCGTTACACAATCGCCAATTGCAGGAACTGTTATTAATGGTGCAGGAACTGTGCAAACAATTACACTTTCTACTAACGATGGGTCTAATCCTGTGGTGTCAACCACGTTTGATGTCACGCTTATTGATAATATTTCGCCTTCGCTTACTGCAGTGGCTGATAGAAATGAAAACTTAGATACGAGCTGTGATTTTACTATTCCTGATTATACAACCTTAACAACAGCTAATGATAATTGTGCCTCACTAACCGTTTCACAATCGCCTGTTGCAGGAACTGTTATTAGTGGTGAAGGAACTGTGCAAACAATTACACTTTCTACTAACGATGGGTCTAATCCTGTGGTGTCAACAACGTTTGATGTCACGCTTATTGATAATATTGCGCCTACACTTACCACAGTGGTTGATAGAAATGAAAACTTAGATACGAGTTGTGATTTTACTATTCCTGATTATACAACGTTAACTACAGCTAATGATAATTGTGCGACACTAACCGTTACACAATCGCCTGTTGCAGGAACTGTTATTAGTGGTGAAGGAACTGTGCAAACAATTACACTTTCTACTAACGATGGATCTAATCCTTTGGTGTCAACGACGTTTGATATTACTTTGATTGATAATATTGCGCCTACAGCTATCTGCCAAGATTTAACTATAACTTTAAATGCTTCAGGCAATGCTTCAATAACAGTTAATGACCTCAACAATGGTTCTTCTGATACATGCTCTGCAGTAACTTTTAATGCTTCACAATTAAATTTTGATTGTAGCGATGTTGGTACAAATAACGTTATCCTAACCGTTTATGATCTCGCTGGAAATTCATCTGTATGCTCATCAACTGTAACCGTAATTGATCCTGCAGAAAATGCTTCAGTTAGTTTAACTGTAGATAATAATCCTATTTGCTCTGGGGAGAATTCAATATTTACAGCGACACCAACTAATGGTGGAGCTTCTCCAATCTATGAATGGTTTATAAACGGTGTTTCATTTGGAACCTCCGGAAGTAGTACGTTTGCTCCTTTTACACCTCTCAATGATGCAGATGAAGTCTATGTTCAAATTCAATCTAACTTATCATCTTGTATTTTCCCAAAACAAAGTAATAGCATAATAATGAGTGTACGCCCTTTACCTATTGTAACAGGAGCATCTTCACTTTGTGTAGGAAGTACAACAACTTTGACACCATCAACTTCTGGTTGGGTAAGTAACACTGCTTTTGCTACAGTAGATAATTCTGGAATTGTAACAGGTGTTTCTGCAGGAAATGCAACCTTTACGTATACAGATAGTAATGGTTGTAGTTCTGATATAACTATTTCAGTTAATGCCTTACCCGTGGTTACATCGCCAACGGCTATTTGTGTTAGCGAAACAAGTACTTTATCGCCAAGTACAGGAGGTACTTGGGTTAGTAATAATACTACTAGAGCAGCTGTAACATCTACTGGTATTATTACAGGGATTGCTCCTGGTTTTGTAACATTCACTTATACAGATTCTAGAGGATGTAGCACCACAACTTCTCCTGTAGAAATTTTACTTAAACCAATCATAACTTCAGTGACGGCTTCAGATAATCCAATTTGTAGTGGAGAATCAAGTATATTAACAGCATCAGTTCAAGGCGCTGGGACTAACAACGATGTTATAGTTAATTATAATTTTAATACTGGTAGTAGTTTCGCGACATTAGATGGACAAGAAGTACCAGGTATAACGTCTGATGTCTCTCATGTTAATATGTATTATAGAACTGGTGCAGGAACTCCAACACAAGGTTCTGCATATATACCAGAAAGCGTATCTGGTAATTCATTAAGGCAACAAGATAATCAATTTGGAAATTCAGGCTATTGGAGGTTTACTCTTGGAGGTGCCAATATATCTACTTACCAAAACTTTTCATTATACTTTCAAACTAAGAGAGCCACAGAAGTAGGTGACGATAAATATGTTAGTATTTATTACAGAGTAAACGGAACCGGAAGTATAGTATTAATTGATAAAGTTTTAATTAACAATACATTATCTGCCACTCAATGGGAAGAAATTATTTATTCAATACCTGCTTTAGCTGATAACCCAAACCAATTGGAAATAATAATTGCAGCTAATGATGGCTATAGAGGTACGGATTTTAGTCAAAATCCAGATATCTCAATAGACAATGTACAGGTACGAGCCTCTAGCGCTCCTGATACTTTTACATATTCTTGGACTGGTAATACAGGTGTCAATGCTGGTTTACCTGTTGGCGCAGATATTCCGTCTAGTGCCAATAGTTCTATAACAGTAAATCCTGAAACTTCTACGCAATATACAGTAACAGCACATAATTCTAATGGATGTACTGAAACTGAAAATATAACAATAACAGTAAATCCTAGTCCTAAAATAGTTATTGCTGCAGAATATTGCCCTACCGACATTCTTTCTACACCCGAAGATGAAAGCAATATGGTACAATTAGTAGCGACTGACCTTAACGATAGTTCACCTTCCTCCACTACTTGGGAGTGGCAAACAACACCTGTTCAATATGGAGACACTATCTACGTTAATAGTGCCGACTTTTACCAAGTTATTGGAACGTCAACAAATGGCTGCACGGAATCTGGAACAATTAGAGTTGCACAAGAACTAATTTTTAATGGCGACTTTTCAAATGCTGCATCAACAACCGATGGAGATTTTGGTCCAGATGTAATTGACAATTTAAATGCTATAGGTTTTGACTATGATGAGGACTACACTAATCCTTATGATAATGGTTATCGATATTTTGCAAATCCTATTATTCTTGACGACAATCATATTACCATAACAACAGACTCAGGGCTTTTAAATTCGAATTTTAGAAGTGTTGCAGATCATACATCAGATACAGATGCTCAATTTCTTGCTGTTAATGGAAGTAATGCAACGTTTGCTGCTTGGAGACAAGAAATAGAAGTTGAGCCTGGAGAATTATATTATTTTTCTGCTTGGGGAATTGATTTATCAGATCCATCTAATGCGTCTTTAAACCCTTGTGATTTGAGGTTTAGAATAAATGGAACGGAAGTTGGTCCAACTTTAGATTTAGTGACAGGAAATAGTGATTGGGAACGTATATATGGTACATGGAACTCAGGAGCTAATACTACTGCAATTTTAGAAATCGTAAACATTAATTCTGCAGCCCAAGGAAATAACTTTGGTATTGATGACGTATCTTTTGCCACATTATCTACATTTATAACCTTAACATCTACTGCTGGTACAGACAATCAAACTATCTGCCAAAATACGCCTATACAAGATATTACTTATGATGTAGGAGGTGGATTAAATGCGCCAAGTATTACTGGATTACCTGCTGGATTATCTACAACTTATGATGGATTAAAATTTACAATAACAGGAACTCCAACAGTGTTCGGAACTTACACCTATACATTATCAACAACTTCAAGTTGTGATGTAAAATCAGAGTCGGGAACAATTACAATAGATGAAGCTCCTGTAGTCGCTATTCAAAATATTGTCTCTCCTATTTGCTCCGCAGACGGCAGTATTGCAGTTAATGCAACTTTATCTGGTAGCGCAACATCTGGTACATGGACAACTTCTGGTACAGGGACATTTAGTCCTTCTGCAAATAGCGCATCAGCAACTTATAATTTTGGTTTTGGTGAAGTTGGTGTCACTACATTGACATTTACATCAAATACGCCATTAACTACTTGTTCTGCCGCTAGTGACTCTAAAGACATTGCAATTGTTCAAAGTATTGTTGCCAATGCAGGAACTGATATTGACAACTCTTTAAGTGATTGTTCTAACACTACTGTTAATTTAGCAGCTAATAATGTTATTGGAGTTTGGTCCGTTACCTCTGGTCAACCTACTAATTCTTATCATTTTTCTGATACTGCAGCACACAATTCAACTTTCACTGGCGAAAGTGGCGAAACTTATACATTACAATGGCAAGCCCCTAATACTACTCCTTGTAGTGATACAAGCGACACTATGACTATAATTTTTGCTGATTGCGGTAGTAGTCTTGTTTTTGATGGCTCCGAAGATTATATCAATTTCTCTGATAATTATAGTTTAAATAATACGGCATTTAGTATTGAGTCATGGATTAAACCAGAGGACCTTAGCGGAACCCATACTATTATATCTAAAAGAAATAGTGATAACCTGAATTCTGGCTATGATATATCTATAATCAATAGCAGAATTTATTTCAGATGGAATAATCACAGTATGTATGTTAATACAACATTGTCTGATACAAAGTGGTATCATATAGCGGTAACTTTCAATGGCTCAAACAGCTATTTGTTTTATGTTGATGGTTTTCAAGTTACGACATCGTCAACAGGTGCTGCTACCACCCCATTAAACAATACAAATAACAGTATAATTGGAGCGATGGATACCAGCAATGGTAATCCTACTCATTATTTTGATGGTGCTATCGACGAAGTAAGAATTTGGAACACAGCTTTATCAGAAACTCAAATTAGAGAAATGATGAATCAAGAAATTGAAGCTGATGGTCCTAATGTAAAAGGTGTTGAAATACCTCTAGATATCTCGGGAGGTTTACAATGGAATAATTTAATTGGTTATTACCAAATGGGTACAGGTTCGCAATCGGTTGTTGCAAATGGATATATAGAAGATATTTCTACAACATCAGCTACGCAAGGTAAACTTAATAACATGACAACCATACAAGCCGAAACAGCTCCTATTCCATATGTTTCTGGATCAAATAATGTTTGGGACAATCAAGCTACATGGATAAATGGTTCCGTTCAACAAATACCTAATTCTAGAGTTAATAGTCACTCAGGAGCAGAACAAACTTGGAATATTGTAAGAACAACAACGGATGTTTTAGCAACTAGACCAACTAATATTTTAAGCAAAACTACCGTTCTAGGCTTGATTGTAGATAGTAATCGATTAAGTATACTTGGAGATCAGCAAATAATTGTAGATAAATACCTTAAAATTGATGGTATTTTAGATTTAGTGGATGAATCTCAATTACTTCAACCTGAAGGAAGTATCCTAGAGCCTACTAGCACAGGATATTTGGAACGCGACCAACAAGGGTCTAACAATGGCTATAATTATAATTATTGGGGAAGTCCTGTAAAAACAGCTGCAACCACATTTACATTAAGTAATATTCTATACGATGGTGCAGATGGTACAACTCCCGTTAATTGGATTACATCTTATGACGGAATTGCTTCTCCACTTTCGTTAAGCACAAGATGGTTATATATTTTTAATAATGGAGAATTTGAAGATTATACTGCTTGGAATCAGGTATCACATAACGCTGCACTTAATGTAGGTCTTGGATTCTTAATGAAAGGTAGTAATACGGCAAGTCCAACTCAAAATTATACGTTTAGAGGATTACCAAATAATGGAACAATAACCAACTTTATTTCTGGTGGAACGCGATCTAGTTTAGTTGGCAACCCTTATCCGTCTGCTATTGATGCCAATGCGTTTATCGACGATAATGCTTCTGCTCTTTTAGATGGTACGTTAATATTTTGGGAACAATCACCAAACAGTACTTCTCATAACTTAGCTCAATATGAAGGAAGATATTCATATTACAATAAAACTGGAGGCCTACCTTCTACTATTCCTGTAGAGATAAACGGTCAAGGAACAGCTAGTAATACTCCAGAAAGATATGTACCAATTGCACAAGGTTTCTTTGTTAACGGAAGTTCTACTGGAGGAAATATTACTTTTAATAATGGGCAACGAATTTTTAAAACAGAAGCATCTGGTGAATCTGTATTTTTAAGATCTCCTAATAGTAATACCAATCAACAAAGTGTAAATGGTAATGCTATTAAGCGACTTAGAATGAGCTTTAAAACTCCAGAAGGTGCAAAAAGACATTTACTTTTAGGATTTACTAGTGATAATTCTGCAACAGATAGCATTGACTATGGTTATGATGGACTTAACTCTGATAACTTCCCAAGTGACATGTCATTCATCATTGAAGGTAATAAATATGTTATTCAAGGTGTTGGTGCATTTGATGTTGCTAAAACATATCCTTTAGATTTAACATTAGCAATACAAGGTAATATTGAAATTCAACTTGAGTCTTTAGAAAATTTCAATGCGTCTATTGATGTTTATATCTATGATGCATTATTAGGAACATACTCTCGTTTTAACGAAAACAACTTTCAATTAAATTTAGAAGCTGGTAACTATACTGATCGTTTCTACCTAGTATTTCAAGAGGACACTTTGTTATCTACAATTAAGGAAGAAAGAGAAAAAATCAGTGTAAAATACTTGTTAGATTCTGATGAAATATTTGTTTCAACTCCGCAATCAATAGATGTAAAACAATTATATCTTATTAACGTAGCAGGACAAACAGTTGCTTCGTGGAATGCAACTAATATCACACTATCTCACGAAATTAGAATTCCAGTAAAAAACATCTCAGAAGGTACATATATATTAAAAGTAGAAACTGAATCGAGTACCTTAAATAAGAAAATAATTATTCATTAATTATTATTAGAAGTTTCCACTAAGTAAAAAAGCACCTTTTATTCTATAGAATAAAAGGTGCTTTTTTCTTTTAAAGACTTTATAACTTTGTAGGAAATACTTAATTGTAAGTATTTTATTAAGATTTCTTTTTACCAACTTTAAAAGACTGTTTAAAACGCTTACGCTTTTTTGTTTGTCGTACTGGCAAATTATCAATTTCTCTTTTAAGCTTTTTTAAATCTTCAATTAACTCAGATTTTACAAGTCGCTCTAATACTTCTTTACGTTTTATATAACTATAAATACAACCTATTAATAGCATAGTACTACCTGCAATCTCTATCGCTCCATTTGATATTACAGGAAACTGAGTGTATAAATTCATTCCTATTAATGGTTCCGTATATAAAAACTGATATAAACCGAGAATTAAGCAAAAGACACCTAAAATAAATAGTATAATAATGTTTGTGTAGATTCCTCGTTTAGTTTTACGCACAATATTCACTATATTTTCATCACTAACAATTTGATGGCCAGCTTTTCTTTGTTCATTGATAAAGATTAAAAAAGCCTCGTCTAAACCATCAATAAAAACGCCATAATTACGTTTTTCAAGATCTTGTTTTGTTATTTTGTAAGTGTCGTAAAAACTCAATATTAAACGTAACGTTCTAGTTCTACTTCATTAATACCTCCATGACTAGCGTGTGCAACCACTACTCCATTCTTAATCACTAAAAGCTGCGGAGACTGATGCATAACTTGAAATTTATAACCAACCTCATTAGATACATCTCGATAACTCAATAAATCTAAATAATATAAATCTACATTATTTTCTACATCATAAGCTGAAACAAATTGCTTCATAACCATACTACTAATTCCGCAACGCGTAGAGTGCTTAAAAATAAGCTGAGTCTTAGTAGCAGATAGCTTTACAATAGAATCTAACTGCGAAACATCAGTTAATGCTTGCCACGGTAATATCTTCTCTTCCTTAGGTTCGGACGAACCAAATAATTTTTTAAACATATTTTCTCTTTTCTTTTCTATAAAGTTCGATAACTATAGTCGCTGACAAAATTAAAATCTTACAATCTGACGAAACGTCACTTTTAAAAATATTAAATCCGACATTTTGTCGTTTAATTCTTACAATTATCAAATGGTAAGATTATTGACTAAATATAATCAAACAATAGTAATAAATAGCATTATAAATATCGTCTAAAAAATCATATTTAGTAGGTGAGATTCTGATAATGACAAATAAAATATAATAAAGATGAATTTTAATAATTATACAATCAAATCGCAAGAAGCCATACAGCAAGCTCAGCAACTTGCTCAAGGTTTAGGTCATCAGCAAATAGAAAACGAGCACATTTTTAAAGCTTTATTTAACGTTGATGAAAATGTTTTACCATTCTTACTAAAAAAGTTGAATGTTAACGTGTCTATGCTTCAACAAATTTTAGAAAAGGAACTAGAGAGTTTTCCTAAAGTTTCTGGAGGAGATATTATGTTGTCTCGTGATGCTAGTAAAACATTAAATGAAGCATCTATCGTTGCAAAAAAAATGAATGATGATTACGTTTCAATAGAACATTTAGTTTTAGCCATTTTTAAATCTAAAAGTAAAATTGCTCAAATTCTAAAGGATCAAGGTGTTACAGAAAAAGGCTTAAATGCTGCTATTGAAGAATTAAGAAAAGGTGATAGAGTAACGTCTCAAAACCAAGAAGAGACCTATAACTCACTTAATAAATACGCCAAAAACTTAAATCAACTCGCAGAAGATGGTAAGTTAGATCCAGTAATTGGTAGAGATGAAGAAATACGAAGAATACTTCAAATTTTATCTCGTAGAACAAAAAACAATCCCATTTTAGTAGGTGAACCTGGAACAGGTAAAACAGCCATTGCAGAAGGTTTAGCACATAGAATTATCGATGGCGACATCCCAGAAAATCTTAAAGACAAGCAAATTTTTGCTTTAGATATGGGCTCATTAATTGCAGGTGCAAAATTTAAAGGTGAATTTGAAGAACGCTTAAAAGCCGTTATAAAAGAAGTAACAGAAAGTAATGGTGACATTGTTTTATTTATAGATGAAATCCATACGCTTGTTGGTGCAGGTGGCGGACAAGGTGCTATGGATGCCGCTAACATTCTAAAACCTGCTTTAGCACGTGGAGAATTAAGAGCAATTGGAGCAACTACTTTAGATGAGTATCAAAAATACTTTGAGCAAGATAAAGCTTTAGAACGTCGTTTTCAGATGGTAAAAGTGGATGAGCCAGATACCGAAAGTGCAATTTCTATTCTTCGTGGTATTAAAGAGAAATATGAAGCACATCACAAAGTTCAAATTAAAGATGAAGCCATTATTGGTGCTGTAGAATTATCACAACGTTATATTACTAATCGTTTTTTACCAGATAAAGCCATTGATTTAATGGATGAGGCTGCTTCTAAATTACGAATGGAAATCAATTCTAAACCAGAAGAATTAGATGTTTTAGACCGTAAAATAATGCAGCTTGAAATTGAACACGAAGCCATTAAACGTGAAAAAGATGAAACTAAATTAAAAAGCCTAAAAGCTGATTTAGCTAATCTTAAAGAAGAACGAAATGAGCTGAATGCCAAATGGATGTCTGAAAAAGAAGTCGTAGACAACGTTCAGAATATAAAAGAAGAAATTGAAAACTTTAAAATTGAAGCTGAACGTGCAGAACGTGATGGCGACTATGGTAAGGTTGCAGAAATCAGATACGGAAAAATTAAAGAGGCCAATGAAAAGTTAGAAAAACTTCAGATTGAATTAGCAGAACAGCAAGACACTTCCTTAATTAAGGAAGAAGTTAATTACCAAGACATTGCAGATGTCGTGGCTAAATGGACAAGTATACCGGTAACAAAAATGCTGCAAAGCGACCGTGAAAAACTTTTAAAACTTGAAGATGAATTACACAAACGTGTTGTTGGCCAAGAAGAGGCTATTGAAGCCGTTAGTGATGCTGTACGTCGATCTAGAGCAGGACTTCAAAATCCACAAAAACCAATAGGAACCTTTTTATTTCTGGGAACTACTGGTGTTGGTAAAACAGAACTTGCAAAGGCATTAGCAGAATATCTATTTGATGATGAAAATGCTATGACTCGTATAGATATGAGTGAATATCAAGAACGTCATGCCGTAAGTCGTTTAGTAGGTGCGCCTCCTGGATACGTTGGGTATGATGAAGGTGGACAATTAACAGAAGCAGTGCGAAGAAAACCATATTCTGTAGTTTTATTAGATGAGATTGAAAAAGCGCATCCAGATACATTTAATATTTTATTACAAGTATTAGATGAAGGAAGATTAACAGATAACAAAGGTAGAATTGCAGATTTTAAAAACACTATTATAATTATGACTTCTAATATGGGAAGTCACTTAATACAGGAGCGTTTTGAAGCTACTAAGGATATACCTTCTGCTATGGAAGCTGCTAAAGTTGATGTTCTCGCCGTTTTAAAACAAAGTGTGAGGCCTGAGTTTTTAAACCGTATCGATGATACTATTATGTTTACTCCGCTTTCTAAAGAGAACATTGTAGATATTGTAGGTTTACAACTAAAAGGCATCACTAAAATGATAGCAAAACAAGGTATAACTTTTGATGCTACACCGGAAGCTGTAAGCTATTTGGCTGAGAAAGGTTATAATCCAGAGTATGGTGCAAGACCTGTAAAACGAGTGATACAAAAAGATGTGCTCAACCAGCTAAGTAAAGAAATACTAGCAGGAAAAGTGACAACTGATAGCATCATTTTGTTAGATGAATTCGATGGACAACTAGTCTTTAGAAATCAAGGTGATTTAGTTGCAGAAGAATTGTAACAAATAGTATAAGCGGCTTTATTTTTAAAGCCGCTTATACATTGTTCTATATAATATGTTTTTCATTTTTTTACTGTAAGGTACTTCAATAAAAAATGTAATTCCTGTAGCGAAAGCTATTGAACACACTAGAGCTATTGCTGAAGATATCCAAAAATTAAGATTCAATTTATTTGACAAAATTGGAATAATATATTCCGTTGATATCGTTTGATGAATTAAGTACAAGGCAAAAGAAATTTTACCCAAAAACAAGGATGGCTTATTAATTATGAATTTTAATTTTCTGTTTACAAACAAGGTAAATAAAGAAAAATAAAAAATTAGCATCATTGTATATTCCCAAAAGTCAATAAACTTTTTTGAATAACCAGAATAGTCATAAAGCGATATCTGGGACAATAAGCAAAGGATGATTACACAATAATACTTAGTTAAATCTGTGTACTTGTTGATTATTTGATAAAATAAAATACCAGAAAAAAATAACGGCCAAAATTGTAATAGAGGGATATAATAAAACAATCTCTTAACCCAAATGTTTTCAAAATGAAAATGAATAATTAGCACAATGAAAAAGGTTAATA
>NZ_JBJKOD010000024.1:0-13750 GCF_045765065.1 Winogradskyella sp. 4-2091 | reverse complement strand
AGATACTAGATTACGGTTTTTAACAATACCATATAATTTTGTCTCATTTGACATATTAAATATGGATAAATAATACCCGTGATTATTCAACTCTTCTAATATAAATCGGTATGTATATACCCAATCCAATTCGTAGGTTTGAATAAGTAACCAGTTTAATATTCTAGAAATATCCCATTCTAGTCTTCTTATAGGATATTCATTAATATACTCGACTTTCTCTACTGAAATGTCAAGGTTGATTTTTGGAATTTTAGTTTCTTCTATCTGGTAATTGATGATTGTTCCTTCTGAATCACACAGAGTGAAAACATTGTGTAATTCTTCTTTTTTGCAATCATTTATATCTCTTGGGATTTCATAAATAAATATGTTATCAAAATTGTCTTTCATAATTTATGTTTTTATGGGCTGATTAATATCAGCCCGTTTTTATTTTATGCTACTAGTTTATTGTAATTATTCATTATTAGAATGACTTGTTTTGATAACTTGTATACACGTTTATTATTTACTCTGTTATCAATTAATTTGTAATCATAGTAATCACACCATTTGGTAATCCAGCCTTTTAATCTTCGAGAAGATAGATTGTGATTAGAATGCTGATAATACTGTTGTTTAATTGTTTCTAATCTAAAGAATTCTATTTGAAAGCTATCTAAATTGTCATCCATAAACGACATGAAGTCTTCAGATGTATCAGCAATAAGACTTTTCATTTTCATTGAATCTGAAGACATATCTATTAAACCTTTTTCTAAAAAGAGCTCTACACAACCTGTCATATAGTGATAATAATTGTTCCAATCGGTTTCCTTCCAGCTAGTAAAAAACTCTCTTCCAAACTTATCGACTGGTGAATATTTAGTTGAATAGAAATCTGATAAAACTAAATCGAACCTACGTCTCTTAGAGCTTTCGTCACTACCCTTAATGGGGTAATTGCTACTCAGTAATATTTTTGGAGCTAACTTAAAAGGGATAATCTCTTTGTTTGAATACTTTTTTGTTATTTCGAAATCATCAGAAATCAAATTGTACATATCCGTAAAGTGAAATCCTTGCTTTAAATCGTCGATAAACACAACTTCATTGGTGTGTTTTACTGGAGCTAGTGCAAATCCATCTTGAGCAGAATATCTTTTTCCATCAATTCTAACAACGTTTGAAAACATAGATATAGCCTTGCTTATTAGACTTTTACCTCGTCCTCCATTGGCTTCTTGAAAAGACGTCGAGTTATCCGATAAGATTACAGCTTTGGCACTGGATTGTGATTTGTAATTACTACACAAGTAGCCTAAAGCAGAGCGAAAGGAGTCAATATTACCGTCTGCGATATCTGCAACAAACGTTTCAAAATCCGATTTCCCTTGAGCTTTTTCAAGATATTTATGTTGAATAATTTGACTTGCATAAACAGGGTTCTCAAGCTCAGAATAATTTATAAACTGATTTTGTTTATGTTTTGAAATAACTAGTACTCCATTTAAAAAGTATTTATAAACATCTTCGGAAGTGTCTCTTTGTCTTTCGAATCCCTCTATCTTTAAATCAGACAGAAATAAATCACTATATAATGCCTTTTGTTTTAAGAATGTGCTTATTAATAACTCATTGCCAATTTGTGTTTCTCTTATATAGTTAACAATAAAGTTCTTAATATCAAATATGTTTAATTCATATATTAGATTATTCTTTATTTCATAGTACTGAAAACTTCCTCCTGTATTTAAACAAAAAATGTTTGCTGATTTCAGAAACTTTATAACTCTAAACTCATTAACCTTATATCCAGTAATCCTACGTTCTTTATCAATAATCACTTCCCAGAAAACTTGATTTTCAGACTTTAAATCGTCAAGTTCTTTCTGCACCATCAAATCATTATTGTCAATTTTATTCTCAGATAGTAATTCATTCAGGTCATTTTCATTTTCTAAAAGTGCTATTACTTTTCGTTTAAGCTCATAGTTTTGCCATGGTTTTGAATTAAAAATAGATTCTTTCTTGCACGCGCTTGATACAATAGAGTCAAGTTCTTCATCGCTTTCAAAAACACCTTTAAATCTTTCATAGAACAACGCTGTAATATCAGCTTCTGGGACACCAGCGGAATACAATTTAATCGCTAACTTATAAAGGTTGTTGTTTCTATTACCTTCGGCGAGAGAGTTTTTATATTCCCAGTATTTATAAACTAGCTTTGTTATTTTGTCTAAGTTTGTTTCATCAAAAATTGACCTCTCTTTTTCTATATCATTTTCGATTTTTATTAGTTTTTGTTTCGATTTCTTTTGCTTAGAAGGACTTAGTTTTTCATTACCAGCACTTACTTCTAATTTTTTTGTAAAAACCTCTGCTTTTGTATTGATATATAAATCTGGGTCAGAAGACATAAAACAAGACCTAGCGATGTCTTTACAGGCATCATCAAAACCATCTATTGAAGAAAAATGTACTTTTGCCCCTTCAAAATACTGTAAATGTTCAATAGTATTTTTTCTTTCTACCTTAATCAGTACTTTTAATCCGAAGCCTTTTGGAGATTTAAATACAGCATATACATAAGGGTCTTCAATTAGTCTCTCTTTAGCTTTTTCAATATCTTTAATTGAATTAAAATCGTCAAAATCAAGACACATATATTTGCTAAATTTTATAAATCTATCACCATGCCTTTTATAGAATAAGCCGTTAAATAAAACTACGGGAAGTTTCTTTTTTAAGGTGTTTTTTTCTTCTTTAGATTCAGAGTTTCTAATCTCTTTAATTAGAGTCTTATGTTTTTCATTTTTAATATCCTCTAAAACTTTAGAAATAGTTGTGTGTTTAGGTGCGTTGGAATACAAATCTTCAAAAAAGGTAACCTCTTTATTCTCTACTATCGATTCAATAGCATATTGTCTACCAACTGGAGTTAGCTTTAAGTCAAGTGATTCAAACTCTCTTTTAATAGTCTTAAAAACTTTGCTATTTTTCCCAAAGTCTTTGAAAGCTTTCCACATTTTGGCTTTTAGCTTTGGATATTGTAAGTCTTCTTCTGACGATGTAATTGGCGTTTCGCAATAAAACTCAAGAATAAGCTCTAGGTCTTCTTTAGATATTGTTTTATTAAGGAGCGCGTCTTCAAGCATAAACAGCTCGCCTCTTATTTCGCTTTGCGCATTATACATATTGTTTATTACGCTTTCATTTATTTCTTTTACTTCTTTATAATTGAAGTTGTTTTGTTCGTTTTGAAATATCATTTGTTTTGATTTTTAAAATTTGTATTTATTTTCATAGTAATTTTTTTTATTATTGATTTCACTTCTGTTTGCTTTAATGCTATTCATTCAGCTCGGATATTATTCATTTGTATTATTTTATACTTTAAGAAAACGATTGTTTTAATGAAATGTCTCTTTGTATTTTACAAGAAGTATTTTATCATGTTTATTCGTTCCTATATTTAGAGATAACGAACTTTTTAAAAGAATGGATTTTTTTGTTTTGAGCATAAAAAAACCACTCATCGAAATGAGTGGTTTTTAATTTTAAAATTGAAACAGCGAACTAAAAAAAATGCTTGTTTAACAATAATATATTTCTAAGTAAATATTAAAGAAGTGATAAAACACTTATATATACAATCCAAAAATATGAGAGGGGAGGTAAATCAGAAAGCTCGTGCTAAGACAAAAGCTTCTCCAGCTTTTCTTTTGATGCTTTCCAATTTGGTAGTTTCTTACTTAAAAGCTGATAAAAAGAAGTACTATGATTATAGTGCTCAAGATGACAAATTTCATGAACAAGAACGTAGTCTATACATTCTTTTGGAGCTTTTATAAGCTCCAAATTAAGATAGATAGTTCCATCAATAAAACAGCTTCCCCAACGGTTATTTAACCATTTATACTTGAGCGACGTTTGTTTTTCAGATAGCTCTTTTGCTAATCCTAATTTGTTTTCATAAAGCGTATTAAAATGAATAATAGCTTTAGACTTATACCATTCATTAAGCTGTTCTTTTATTTTTTGTGTTTGACTTTTATCCTTAGTTTCAATCCAGATATAGCCTCCTTTTAGTTTAGTGGATTTATTTTTTGACTCAGTTATTTTAAGCCTATAAGTTTTCCCTAAGTAAAGGTGTCCTTCACCACTTTGATAAGTTTTGTCTAGTGTTCGTGGTTCATAGCTTAAAAAGAAAGATTTCTGCTTAAATATCCATTCTGCTTTTGACTTAACCTTCTCTACTATCTTTTCCATAGGGGTTTTGTAAGGAGCAGAAACAACTACTGAGCTATCTGGATACACTTTGATGCTTAGTGTTTTTCGCTCCTTATAAACTAACTGAAAATCAATTCTAGAATTACCATATTTGATGCTTTTAAACTCCAATGTTTACTTGTATTTTAAGATTGCAATTTTCAAACACTCCTCAATCATATAATCGATTTTATCCCAATTAGTATCTATGTCAAATTTCTGATGTAAATCATAGATAACATCACCTAATTCTATGTTGATTTTACCTGTGATATCTTCATTCCTATGCCAGTCAATTATTTTTTTCTCATTCAGGTAAATGTGCTCTTTGACTGTTTTGTCTATTGACAAACTAACTTCAATGTGAAATGGAGTTTTTAAGAGTTCTAAATCTTCAAAAACAGATTTACTAAAGTTGTAAAAAGCTAAAGCCACTATATTATCAGCAAGTTCGGCAGGTGCTTCTTCTGAGCGTCCATTAAAGAATTTCTCTTCGTGTGCTTTAGCTCGTTTTAAATACTCAGCTTCATCGATGCGTTTTTGATGGTAGGCTGCTATAGTCTCTTTAATAAGGTCTGCAAGCTTTCTAAAATAGATTGGGTCTTCTTGCATCTTGATATTTATAGCTTTCACAGTTCTACTAGCTATATGGTCTGCCTGAGCTGCTGCACCTTTTACTTTTTCTACCTCTGCATCTCTATCGTCTTTATTGAAAATATCAACCAACTCTGTTATTTTCATCACTTCACCATCAGTAGTGATGTGCTTATTAATTAGCTTCTGTATCTGCGGTTCAAACTCTTTATAAGCGATGTCATCATTATAACGTCTAGTTACATCAACGCGTAACTTTAAAAAGAACTTAGCATCACGTTTATAGGTGTCTATTTTTTTATCATCAGTATTGGTCACAAAATCTACAGACGAAAGAGCTAGTTTTAGCAATCTAGCAAACTGACTTACCTTTGTGTAGAATGAATTTCTCACATCTTCTGGTGACAAATGCTCTTCATACGCAGTAGGTTCTAAATTTCGACCTTTTAGTGTTTTAAAAATATCCCAAAGCTCTGAATGTGCCTGTGGTAATTTGTCAATTTCTTCATTGATATTGGTCAAAGTACCTTCAAGGTCTTTTTCATCAAAACCGTCAAGATTTGAGTAGGTACTTAAAGCAGTGTCGAGATTTTCTAAATTACCGTAATAATCTACAATGTACCCATAATCTTTTCCTGAATATACTCGGTTAACACGCGCGATTGCTTGTAATAAGGTATGTTCTTTAAGAGAACGACACAGATAAAGTACCGTGTTGTTAGGAGCGTCAAAACCAGTTAAAAGTTTAGCTACTACGATTAGTATCTCAGGTTTGTCACGCTTCTTAAACTGATTTATAATACTTTTCTCATATTTCTTTAAATCACCATATTTATCAATCATTGCATTGAGGTATTCATCCTCTCTGCGTTTGTCTTCATTTTCATTGAAGTAACCGTCCTCTGTTCCTTCTCTTTGGTCAGATTGAGTGACAACAACCTCAGAGTCCACCATTCCTATTTCATCTAAGTACTTTTTATACAGTAAAGCAGCTTTTATGGTTGGTGCTACTAATTGTGCTTTTGGCTTGTAACTGTCATTATGCGTTTGGAAGAATTCTGTATAATGCTCACTAATATCCCAAGCTCTTGCATATATCACTTGGTCTGTTTTATTAAGCTCATTTACGGTATTGAATTTCTGTTTCAACTTAGCGCGACCTCTTTCTGAAAGGTTATTACGCACTGCGAGTTTTTCAAAATAGGTGTTTATGGGAGCTTCATTAAGGGTAATCTGATTGTGTCTTCCTTCATAGAGAAGAGGAACTACAGCACCATCATCTACCGCATCTTTTACCGTATATGCTTTCCCTATATAACCTCCAAATTTATTAGCCGTACTTTTCTCCTTCTTCATTAAAGGCGTACCTGTGAAAGCCAAAAAGCACGCGTTGGGAAATACTCGCTGCATACTTACATTGAATGTTCCATATTGTGTTCTATGTCCTTCATCTATCAAAACAAAGATATCAGAAGACATAAATGGCTTTTTATTATTCTTAACCGCTGCTTCAAACTTGTTTATGATGGTCGTGATAATAGCATCATCACTATCTTCTAAAAGCTCTGTAAGGTGTGAACCAGTTTTTGCTTGACGTACAGCCTTCTTACATTTTTTGAATGTGTCAGAAATTTGGTCGTCAAGGTCAACACGGTCTGTAACAAGAATGATCTTAGGGTTTGAGATATGTGGATTTGAAGCCAGCATTTGTGCAAGCATAACCATCGTAAGCGACTTTCCACTGCCCTGTGTGTGCCAAATTACACCTCCATTTCGTTTACCGTTGCCATCAAACTTTGTTACTCGATTTATGGTGTTGTTTACCGCAAAGTACTGCTGGTATCTTGCAACTTTCTTTATACCGTCATCATACAGCGTAAAGTTTCGTATTAAATCTAATAATCGCTCTGGTCGGCACAGGTTATAAATCAACTTATCCTGTTCAGTGAATAATCTTTCTTCGGTATCGATACCGTCAAAGCTTCTACGCACATACTCAGTTCGTTCTTCAAAGACCATATGTTTTTGGTCTTGGTCTAGAGGTTTGTTTTTAAGCTCTTTTAATCCTGCCCAGTATGCTTTTTCTGATTTATTAGAAGTAAACTGTTCTGTCCATTTTGCCCAAAACTCTTTACTAGTTCCAGTGGTTGCATAGCTTGCTGCATTGGTAGCGACACTCATTAACAGATTTGAGTACACATATAAAGACCTTATACCATCTTTACTAAAGTTTCTCGTGTGCTGTTCAATACCTAGAGTTACAGGTGGTTTTGTACCGCCTAAAGATGGGCTTTTGCATTCAATAATGACCGTAGGAATACCATTGATAAACAATACTAAATCTGGTCTATAAGTATCCGTTCTTGCAGTTCGCATTACAGGGAACTCCTCAGTAACGTGATACACGTTATTCTCAGGATTTTTCCAATCTATGAAGTTAATGGTGTGACTCTTCTTATCACCATCAATACTCTGTTCAAAGGCTTTACCTAAAGTAATCAAATCATAAAAAGCCTTATTAGCATTAATAAAACCATCTTGAATAGGAAGGTCTTTAACTGCTAAAACTGCTGAGTTTATGTTAGCATCAGAAAAATCATATTCTTTACCACGACGTGTTATGCTGTTAATCTTACCTAATTGATTTCTTAGGATTTCTGTAAACAATACCTGTGATTTCCCACTACGCCATTGTTCTGCTTGTTTAGGACTTACATATTTATAACCCATATTAATGAGCAACTGCAATGCTGGTATCTGAGAGATATTATCTTCTCTAAAGGATGGTGTTGTGCTCATTTTTATAATTGTTTTACTCTATCAACTAATTGATAGAAGGGTTCTAGTTCTGACTTTTGGACTTTTATGTGTTCTCCAAGTGCTTCAAAATCTGTTTTTGCTTTAAGAAATACATCATCTTTCATTGCAGGATGCGCAATGATAGTTATGTCAAGCTCTTCAAAATTTTCTAATTGATATGAAAAAAAGTTTGGTTTGTCTTCCTGACTTTTATCAACTAATACTATTCTATATTCGTTTTCGTGCTGGAAAGATTCATCCTTTCTAAAAGCGAGATACAGAACCGTATTTTCTTGTTCATTCTCTATTACTCTAGGAAAATCTTGATATTTTACTCTTCCAACTATGATGTTTTGCTTTCGCGAAAGCGTATTTAACCCTATAGATTGCTTAACCTTATCTTGAAACTGTTTTCTATTTACCTTAATGGCAAACCCATCTTCCTTTGCATAGTTGCGCCACATACCGTCTGACTCTCTATCTGAACTGAACCAGCAGCTTACATAGTGCGCCTTTTGATTCCAAATCATCTTTTTACTAATTGATTTAAGATGAGATGCTGATATTTCTTTTTGCTCTTTCCAGTCTTTGAGCATCGCTGGTGCAATGTCTTCTTCACGCTCTATAAAACAAGTCTCATAATGCCATTGAAGCTCTGTGATATCATAGGTTGATATACCTTCTAGTTTATCATCAAACCTATCCATAGTAGGCATATAGATAGATTTTGTAGTGAGTAAGCTCATTAACTTATCTAAGCTCATATATCTGTACAGAGATTCATTCTTAATCCCAGTAGTGTTATACGTTTCCCAGTGTTCCATTTTACTCATCTTGCTTAGTATTTAATTCCTGAATACGCTCAAAGAGTTGCTGTGAATACTCACTATAAGCAGCATAGGTTTGCATTTTAAGATAGAGACCATAAGAGATACGACCTTGTGCACGAGGCTGAGTAAATACAACTTCCATATCAGTATCTAGTTCTCTTTCTTCTGCTATAGTAACAATGCATTCAGCATAAGCACGAATCATTTGTTGATTTACAGTTGAAATATCAATACGATGAATATGATTACCTAATCCATTCATAATTGCATTAAATCTAGGCTGAAAAGCAGCAATAAACGCCTGTATAATTCTTTCTTCCATATCTAATCTGTTTTTACACGTTTTTGCCCAGTTAATAATTGTTGCATTAACCCTTTTTTCTGCTGTTGGAGACTTTCTAAATGTTTTGATGCTGTATCAATTTCTTCATCGACTTTATCAAACACATTAGCTATAGCAACTTGTTCTATATAAGATGGAATTTTGACAATCAAAGTTTCAAAAACATTCCACCTTAGCCCACCTCTTCTTGCTATAGAACCAGACATATTACTCTGGTAAGCGTATATCATTCTTTCCGTCTTTAAAAGACGAAAAAAGAAAGAATCATCAATACTATCATTGGTTTTAAATACAGTATACATAGGACTTACTAAACCTTTATCCCATATATCCTGATACCCAATTGAACCTTCTTCTATGTGATTAGTAGCGTATGCAAAATAATTCCTAGGAACAATTTTGTATTTGCTCAAATCATCTCCATATACTTTTCTCCCAAAATATTCAAGAGAAGGAACTAAACCGTCATACTTAGTACAGGATAAAACTTCAATACTCTCATCATCTTTATTCTTATCTGTAAATTGAGTTGCTACATCTCCAATATTCATCTTCTTCCATCCCTCAGTAAACCCAGCTAGTCGTTTCTTACCAGTTAACAACTCTTGCATTAAGCCTTTTTTACGGAATTTTAATTTGTTAATGAGGTTTTGAGTGGTTTCAATTGCTTCATCCCATTGGGATAGGATATCGGCTATTTTTTGTTGTTCTTTTAGAGGTGGAGAAGGAATATAAGACTGCTTTAGGTGAACTGGTCCAAAATTTGGTTGCGCACCACCTGTAATCAAGAAATCAATTTGGTCTTTAAAAAATGAAGAGCCTAGAAATGACTTCAAATATCCTAAAGTTAGATTATCATTAGGTTGAAATCTTATAACGCTAGTATTCATCATTAGTGGCAAATCTTGTTCTCGTACTATAGCAGTCTTACAATAAGTAGCACCAGAGCTCGCCATAACAATATCATTTAACTCTACTTCAAAGTGTTTATATTTTTCTTGAAATTCTCTTAAAGAAATATGCCTATCTGTTTTGTCTAAATTTAGAATCCCATTTTCTAAATTAGTTACGTTGATAACCTTCATTCCCTCTTTGGTAAATTGCCAATTTCGAAGTCCTGGTCCTTCCTGAAAAAATACAACTTCTGATAAATTCACAATATCCCAATGTGTTGGAATTTTATTATGAAAAGCCTTTTTAATAAATTTTCGTTTTAGCATTTTCATATTAATATCCCATTTCTTTAAGAAAGACTTCCATCTGCCCTTCAACCTTGTTCAATTTCGCTTTAAGCGCAACTATCTCTTTTTGCGTCTCCACAATATCTACAGGCTCTTCTTCTACAAAGGTGTCAACATACCTTGGTATATTGAGGTTATAATCGTTTTCCTGAATTTCTTCTAGCGTAGCAATGTGGCTATACTTATCGATAGCTTTCCAATCGGTAAAGGTGTTATAGATTTTTTCTACATCTTCTTCACGCAGTCTATTTTGGTTTTTACCATTTTCAAACTCATTACTCGCATCTATAAATAGGATATCAGTATTATCGCCCTTGTTCTTATCAAAAATCAAGATAGATGCAGGAATACCAGTACCAAAGAATAAGTTTGCTGGTAAACCAACTACAGCTTTTAACAAGTTTTCATCAATTAATTGCTTACGTATTTTTCCTTCACTGCTTCCGCGAAATAGTACACCGTGAGGTAATATGACACCAGCTCTACCGTGCTCGTTTAGGGTCTCAATCATATGTGTAATAAAGGCATAGTCTCCTTTGCTCTTAGGAGGCACACCACGATGGAAACGACTGTATCTATCTGACGAGGCATCTTCTGCGCCCCATTTATCCAAACTAAAAGGAGGATTTGCAACTACTACATCAAACTTCATTAAAGCATCATTCTCAACGAGCTTAGGAGAGTTTAATGTATCTCCCCATTGTATGTTAGCATTGTCCATCTCGTGCAGGAACATATTCATTCGTGCAAGTGCATAGGTAGAACCGTTCACTTCTTGACCATTAAGAGATACGTTAGTGTTACCAA
This sequence comes from Winogradskyella sp. 4-2091, assembly GCF_045765065.1. Taxonomy (NCBI): domain Bacteria; kingdom Pseudomonadati; phylum Bacteroidota; class Flavobacteriia; order Flavobacteriales; family Flavobacteriaceae; genus Winogradskyella; species Winogradskyella sp. 4-2091. The sequence goes on along the minus strand of NZ_JBJKOD010000024.1, from coordinate 2,882 downwards.
CTTCCTTAGCTACTTTTAATAATAGCGAACCAGAACCACAAGTAGGGTCGCATATACGGTCTCCTGCTTTAGGTTCTACTAGTTTTGCAAGTAATACAGATACTTCAGATGCGGTGTAGAATTCCCCAGCTTTTTTACCTGCACCAGCAGCAAAATTGGATATCAGGTACTCATAAGCATCCCCAATTACATCATTACCCACAAGATTAGATGGACGCAAGTCTAGACCTTCAAAATCTTTTAACAGATTTTGTAAACGTCTATTTCTATCTGTTGCCTGACCAAGGTTAGCCTCACTATTGTAGTCTATATTTCTAAATACTTTTTCAAGCTTGCTTCTGTTAGCTTCTTCAAGAGCTTCTAGCCCTATGTTAATAATGTCACCTAGATTTGTTTCGTTACGTTTAGAGTATAAATAATCAAAAGAAGATTGTTCTGGTAGTGCAAAACGCTCGTGCTTTAAAGCTCTTTCTATACGTGCTGCATCTCCTTTGTACTTCTTTTCATACTCTTCTTTCTTCTCTTTATTTACATCAGAAATGTATTTTATAAAGAGCATTGTAAGTATGTAGTCTTTGTATTGACCAGCATCTACAGTACCTCTAAAGGTGTCGCAGGCTTTCCATACTTTATTGTTAATTTCTGTTTGTGTTAATTTACTCATTGTATTTTTATTTAAGGTGCGATAGCGTGCTACCGCTCCTGATTAGTTGTTTAGCCTTTTGGTGGAAATTTGTCGTTTCCGTGAGAATCTTTTCTCTGAATTTTACCATCCTTTTTATGAATGACTAATTCCGTTTTTTGTTTCTTAGAAAGGGCTCTACTGTAATCTACAGCATCTTTCTTAGTTTCAAAATGTTTTGAAGCTCTTTTAGCTCCTCCTTTTTTTGAGTCCCATCCTCCATCTGAATTAGGAACTACGTGTCTTGTTTTACTCATGTTAATAATTTTAAATACACTCAATATTATCTCGGAGTAGAGCGTGTAAATCCGAGTCTAAACACATCATATTTTGATATGTCGTAAGATTGGTATACTTTTGTTTTTCCAAGAACATTGTTAATCTCAGTTCGGTGACAAGCCTCTGAGTTCAAACAATACCAATCTAAAGTCTTAAAAAGTGACTAGCTTTTAAAGACTTTTTTTTATGCCTTATTATTTTGTTTTATTGGTTAATAGCTGATTTAAAACACCTTGTTTGAACATCCGTTTTTTTTCAAGTATCTGACTGGTTATACTTATTTCCTCATCTAGGAGTTTTGATATTTTCACAATTTTTTTTTGCTCTTCCAGTGGAGGTAGAGCTATTTCTAGGTCTAGTAATTCTTTTTTAGTTATTGAAATCATTGAAGAACCAGAACCTAATAAAGTTAATTCGTACTGTTTTTTACTAGAATTAAGTATAGTGGATAAATAATGACCGTTTACCTGATTTTCATCTGTCCTTATGATATAAAATAAAGATGACGGTATAACTTTCCCGAATTTTTCTTCATATGCCCAAGCAAATATTCGCTGTCCTTTACCAGCTAATATAATATCGTTGGATTTCAGCAGAAACTTATTATCTTTATTTTCTAACTTAACAAAACTATTTTCAAACAAAGTTGGATTAAGGTCGTCATCAAAGTGACTAGAAGTTAAATACTTAACAGAGCCCTCCATTTCTTTTTTTTGATAAAGACCAAATTGCACATCTGCAATTTCCCCTAATTTTGTTATTAAAATATTTTTGTACATCGTTTCTAATTTTTCACAAATATAGAAATCTTTATTAGAAATTCAAGCACCATTTGATGATTTTTATTTTTGTACAGTGTTTCAAATAGTAAATTAAGTGATTTTAACCCAGGTAAATTGGGTGTTCTGAAAGATTTATTTGTTCAAAAAAAAATGCCTTTATTTTTTAAAAATAAATAAATAAATATGAAATATTAATTAGGTGAATATGTAGTTGTTATATGCTCTATTTTGGAAAACTACTAAAGTGAGTCTACTATTTTTGAAAAATGTTTTTGAAAAACTTCTAAAGGCGTTCTGTGACCATTTGGTTCAAATGTATAAGTGAAATTCACTTTTCTGTCTTTAAGAAAATTTAGTGTGTCAACTGGGATTACTACATCATCATTTTTACCTAGGATGATTGTATGTTTTATTTTTAGATTTTCGACCTCGTTAATTTTCGGTTTTGTAATGCTGTTTTTTTCTAGTGAAGGATTAAATAGAAGGCTGGGTATGTTAAACTTGTTACTAATATGATATGCTAAATAAGCTCCCATAGAACTGCCGATAATAAGGTGGAATTTATTCTGCTCGCACAACAACTCTAAAGAATTAAATATCGTTTCAGAGCTCCCCTTGTAGTTTAGAAATGGATTAAATACTTTATAATTCTCCTGAAGCCAGTCTGTTTTTGAAGATATATTACTTGACATTAAGCCGTGAAGGTATAGGATATTCATTATCAGTATTTTTGATTAGTAAATTTATCAAAAAAGTATGACACTTAATTACTCTTGTCATTATAGTTGTAAGATATCTTAATATATTTGTCACTAAAAATCATACATGACTAAGGAACAATATTTAGAAAAACATATCTATATAGGTTTAACCGACTTAAATACAGGGTTTGATTCTTCTCAAATTAAATACTTTAATGATGAGGATTTTAGTGTTATAATTAAACGTGTCAAGGAATACGGTATTGGAATATATGGTATAGAACCTTGGGATATGGACAATCATTATTACGACACAAAAGTACATGAAGAATACTCTAAAGAACCAAGTAATCCTGATTGGTTCGAAGCGGCCTTTAGTTCTTTTATGAATAGAGGAGAAAAGCTTAAATATTCTGCTAGTTATTATATTCCTAAAGA
>NZ_JBJKOD010000023.1:0-23657 GCF_045765065.1 Winogradskyella sp. 4-2091 | reverse complement strand
AAATCGCATCTGATTTTCTACAGAAAAGTTGAAAATGAAATTGTAGAAATCGTTAGAATTTTACATCAGAGAATGGAGATTAAAAAACGACTGAAATAAAAAAAACTGCACACAACACCCTATATAATTCATTGCTAGTTCTAGCTTACTTACTAAAATCCTCACGGATTTTCTATTCGGTTTTTATTTGCTAAATTACGTGCCTAACCACGCAACAAACCATATACAAATGCGTTGTGAGCAATGCAAAAAAAAACAATCTATGAGAAAAATCGAAATATTAATAATTGGAATTATAGGCTTATCTATAATTTCTTGTCAATCTAAAAAATCAACATCTAATTCAGAATCTAATTTTTTTACTGACTCAATTTATAGTGAACATTTGAATGAATACCGAAAACATAATGTTTATTTACCAAAAGGATTTGACAATGGAAAAGAATATCCAATTATTTACGCTACTGATGGAAATAGCAGTTTAACGGAAAAGAAAAATTTATTGGATTCATTAATTGACAATATAATAATTAAACCTTTGATTTTTGTTGTAAGTTTTTCAAATAATAAAATTGCAGACAGCACAAGTACCACAACTGGAGACGGAAAAAAAGTGCATTTAAGTTATAGGAACTTTGAATATGTTGATAGAAAACCAACAAGATTAGAAGATTCACTTTTAGTTGATAGATTCAAAAACCACGAATTATATTTCACTAAAGAGCTGATTACTGAAGTTGAAAAAAATTTCAATCAAAACAGTGGAAAAAATGACCGATATTTTTACGGAGTTTCAAATGGTGCTGGATTTGGAATGAGTTTATTAAATAAAAACCCTGATATAATTGGAACTTATATTTGTTTTTCGACTTTCGGAGGCGATATTCAATCAAACAATTGGGATAAAGATATAAAATACCCTAAACTATTTTTGAGATACGGAAGTGATGAATTTTTTGGACTCAAAGAGGATGCTGAATTTCTAAAATCAAAGTATGCGGAATCGAAATCGTTCATTGAATCAAAAGAATATGAAGGAGGACACAATAATAAATTCTGGAACAAAGAATTTTCGGAGATTATAATTAGAATATTAAAAGTTGAGTAAAACACTGCTCGCAACACCCTATATAATTCATTGCTAGTTATAGCTTACTTACAAAAGTCCTCGCAGACTTTCTATCTGTGATTTATTTGCTAACTTTAGTGCTTAAACACGCAACGAAATCATACACAATCACGTTACCACACATTTGAGAATGACGCAAAAACAACGTAAAATATTCTACCCAGTAATTTTCATTCTAGGAGCAATTTTAATTATTTGGGAAATTAATATTTACAGAGAAACCATTATCAATTTGATGATTCCAATCGGAATTATAATGGTTATTGGAATAATTGCATTTATTCTCGATTTTAAGAATTATAAGAACACTTATGAATATAGTGGAATTGGACTTTACCTCTATTCCGCAATGCATTATGTAATCGGATTTGGATTTATTGCTTGCTCAATCTTTATGTTATCGAATTATTATTTCGCTGACCAAAATACAAGAACTGAATCGTATGAAATTATTCGGACTTCCTCACTAGCTTCAGGAGGAAAATATAGAATTGACGTCCGAACACCAACGTTTAGAATTAATTATAATGGAAAAATAAAAGAATTAGTCTTTTCATCTGAATTTTATGAAAAAAGGAACTTCTACAATAATGTGGAATTGGTAATTCGACAAGGACTTTTTGGATTTGACATTTTAGAAAATAAAAAACTGAATTAAAATAATAACCGAATAAAAAACGTGTGGTAACACCGTGTATAATTCATCGCTAGTTAAAGCCTACTTACGAAAATCCTAGCGGATTTTATATTCGTTATTTATTTGCTAACTTTAGTGCTTAAACCACGCAACTAACTCATACACAAACACGTTGTGCTTGATGGCCAAACTGTAACAAAAATCTAGATAATTCGTCACATATATAAACGAACTATTTTATGAAATTAATAAAACGAATTGTAATATCTACCGGAATTTTAATACTAATTGTGTTTCTTTTTTTTGGTTTAAAACTTGGAACAAAGTATTATAAATCTTATCAAAATTCTGAATCATTAACGAATACAATTCTAGATTCTAAAATTAGAGCTGAAGACTATAACAATTCATACAATCTAAAAAATGGAGCTATTATATCTAAAAAAATAATAAACCTTTCAGAAATACCACCAATTTGGAATAGCATATCTGAAAACAATTCTTTAACAAGAAACTATAAATATTTAGACAACATTAATTTTTATGTTATTCTCTATAAGAGTGATTCTCTACTAGTGAATGGAATAATTGCGGAACCTAAAAAAGAAGGTAAATTCCCTGTAGTTATTTTTAATAGAGGAGGAAATAAAGAAGTTGGAAAAATGGCTAAAGCAAAAACACTTCATTCTTTAATACAATCGGCTTCAAAATTAGCAAACCAAGATTATTTAGTTATAGCCAGCTGTTATAGAGAAAATGATGAGTTTGGAGGTAATGACATTAAAGATGTTCTAAATTTAACGGAGACTATTAAAACAATTAATAAAGCAGATTCAAGTCGTATTGGAATGTTTGGATGGTCAAGAGGCGGAATGATGACTTACCTATCTCTAAAAAACAGCAATCTAATTAAAACCGCGGTAATTGGAAATGGACCATCTGATTTAGGAAAATTAATTATTGAAAGGCCTGAAATGGAAAAATTAGTATGTGCTAAACTGATTCCAAAATATAAAGAAAATAAAAGTGAAGAACTAAAAAAACGTTCTGTTGCTTATTGGGCTGACGAATTAGATAAAAGTGCAAGTTTACTTATTCTTTGTGGTACTGAAGACAAGCAAGTGAACCCTAATCAGGCTGATATAATAGCTGATAAATTAACTAAAATAAATTATGATTTTAAGCTTGAGAAAATAAAAACTGACCACAAGTTTTCTAATAAAAAAAATGAGCTAAATACGTTATTAATTAATTGGTTCAAAGAAAAATTATAAAAACACTAAGCACAACACCGTATATAATTTATTGCTAGTTAAAGCCTACTTACAAAAGTCCTCGCAGATTTTCTATTCGGTTTTTATTTGCTAAATTTAGTGCTTAAACCACGCAACTAACTCATACACAAAACCGTTGTACGTAATTTAACCAAATCAATGAAAAGGACTTTACCATTAATGTTTATACTGAATTTTGGTTCGTTATTTTCTCAATCAAAAGCGAATAAATTGGAACTGAATGACACATGGTTTGGCGGAGAAACTGAAAATAATGGAAAGCCTGTAATAATTCGTGGAAGACAGCATTTAAAAAACCTTATCGATTCAAAACAATATGCCGAACACGTTGAATTCGTTTGGACGTTTGAGAAGGAAACGGAAAATGGAATTCCAACACCAGAGGAAAATATTTTTATGGGAAAAGTGGAAGATGCTCTGATTAAAAATTTGGAACCTGACTTACAATCTGTTCTTACAATTGTTTATACGAATGACAATATTCGCTCTTGGATTTTCTATACGAAATCTGTACCTGAATTTCTAAAACGGATTAACAAAATATTATCGAAATTTGAAAAACTGCCAATTGAAATAACAAACGGAAAAGATATTGAGTGGGAATTATATACTGGAATTTTAAAGAGCTACGAACTTGAACCGAAATAAAAAACTACGTACAACACCATGTATAATTAATTATTAGGTTCCATACTACCTACAAAAATCCTCGCGGACTTTCTATTCGGTTCGTATTTGCCAATTAGGTGTTTAAGACAAGTTACAAACCATATCGAAACACACTAAATTAACCGCTATAAAAATAAAAGACGAAAACTATCTAGTTTTCGTCTTCAGGTTCAATAAATTCTGAATGATATTTTTCTAAAAACTTTTTCTGTCTTGCAATCATTTGCTGTCTTAAAAGTTCTATGTCCATAAAGTCATTACCAAAATTGCTTCCGAAAAAATCATCATTGAAGAAACGTTTGCTAAAAAGGGAATCTTGAGAAAATATACTTCCAAATCCTTGATTTTCAAATCCTGAATAGTTTGAGAAAAAACGTGATTTAAACGATTGCATTAAACTATCTTTATCTGATAATGAGAGACTATCAAACTTATCATTGGAAGACCAAGAATAAATGCTATCGTATCTAATTAAATTTCCATTTTCATCAAATTCTTTATCAACTTTCCAAGTGCCTTCAGGCTCTTCTACTATTTTAGTCTTATTCTCTTCTTTTTCAACTTTTGTGGTTTCATTTCCTTGTCCTTTACAACTAACGCTTAACAAGCCAACCATCAACAACAAAATATACTTTTTCATCACTTTAGTTTTTGAGTTAAACTTAACTTTGGGTTTGTTATAAATGTTTTTAACAAACCACCTGTTTCTATCATTTTAATCAATCTATTTTGGTGGAAAACTTCTAATTTTCGTTTACCATTTTTATACCAAACACATTCCAAATAACTGTCATTATCAATCAAACCGAATATTGAATCCTCTTTCGGAACATATTTGATAACTTGCATTTTTGGAGAGGTAATTTTTCCTTTTACTGTTACCCATTCCCCAGATTTAAACTTTCTTGGCATAACAATAAATAATTTTAAAGAATTAAACTTATTATTAAGAGGATGCCAAAAAAGATTCGGCATCCTAATTAATATTTCTCTAAAAAATTAAAAATCAATTATGAAATTTTAATACTTCTAGCAGGCTTTTGTTTAGCCTCTTCTTTTTTTGGTAAAAGAATATTTAAAATACCATTATCATAATTTGCATTAATCTTTTCATCGTTTACACTTTCTGGTAAATTAAAGGTTCTTTTAAATGATGAGTAACCAAACTCTCTACGAGTGTAATTTTCTTCCTTATGTTCACTTTCTTCCTTTGTTTCCGTAGAAATAGATAATACTTGATTATCAAGGTCAATTTGAAAATCTGATTTCTTTAGACCTGGAACTGCCATTTCAACCATAAAAGCATCGGCAGTTTCTTTAATATTTACTTTAGGCAAAGTAATTCCAGTATTAAAATTTGAAGTGAATACTGATGGTAGATCTCTATTAAAGATGTCATCTAACCAATTTGACAAAGTTGGGAAGTTTTGATTTGAATTGCTGTTCGCTAAACTTCCATTTTTAGGAACAGTTGCTAAATTGCTCATAATTAAAAAATTTAAATTAAACATTATTTCAAATTTGAAATCTTTACGACTTCAATAACCAATAAACAAATTAAATACCAAAATCGATTTATCTTATTTTATCGCGATTGTTACACATTATTCTGTGTAAATTTGTCGTAATTATGAAATATTGTCATATTTACTCATAATAAAATGACATATTTACATTTGGAGTTTATAGTAAAATTGGAAATCAATTATGTATTATAAAAATTACCAAATAACAGCTCGTAATAAGCACTACGCACATCAACATGTATAATTCAATGCCACTTTATGCTTACTTTGAAAAATCCTCACGGACTTTCTATTAACGATCTAATTCCTAATTTAGCATTAAAATATGCAAAGCAATACTAGCAAACACCTGTTGCACATTTTATAAAACTTTAAAATCAACTCAAATACAAATTAAATGGACTTTAAGGAATTTCAAAAAGAAATGCGAATTGCCTATTTATGTGGCGGAACAGGTATATTAGTTTCTGGTATAATCTGGCTAATTTCCGGTTTATCTGGACTGTATTTGTCAAAAGAAAAAAGTCTTTTGATCTTTTTTATAGGAGGAATGCTCATTTACCCTTTGGGAGTATTACTAGCAAAACTTTTTAATAGAAGCGGAAAACACCATAAAGATAATCCTCTAGGCAAGTTGGCCATTGAAAGTACAGCAGTATTATTCATTGGTCTTTTTATCGCGTATTCTATTTATCAAATACAAGAACTGTGGTTTTTTCCAGTAATGCTGATGATAATTGGCGTAAGGTATTTAGTTTTTCAGTCCATCTATGGAATGAAGATTTATTGGCTTTTAGGATTATTATTAATAATACCTGGAATATTATTTTTAATTGCCAACCAACCTTTTCATTTTGGTGGAATCGCTGGTGGCATTATTGAAATAAGTTTTGGAGTCCTTGTTATTATCATGGATAATAGATCAAATAAAACTTTAAAATAAAAAACACCTACTGTTTCGAGCAGGTGCTTACCTAACAAAAAAACTCAAAAACATCATGAAATTTCATGATTTGATTAATCTTAATCAGAGACCAATCTTTTTTGCTAGCAACCAATCAACTAACTTAATTTGCTTCCCCACAAATTATTAGCTGATTTTCTTATTTAAGTTTTAATTCATATTAAAAAACTTCACAGTTTTGTTTTATGGAGATTACACAACGTATATCTTCAACATTCTGAATTTATAAACTTTGAATTTTTGACTTCATTAAAGGGCCTAATTCGTACAAACTTGCAATTAACTCTTCCTTCAAAGGCTCTACTTTTTCTGTTTTTCCTGCTGCTTTATATATTTCCGCAACGTGATATAATACTGCTGGTTCATACGTCTTACCATCAACATACGTTTCTATAATTTCTATGGCTTCTTCTACATTTCCGTTTTTAAAATAACTCCAAGCCAATAAATCATAAGATTGTGGCGTTGGCCTATTAGCCACTTCAGTTTTTGCGAGATCTAATGCTCTCTTTGGCAATGATAAATCGTCTGTGTATAGCGTAACATTATAACCATTGTACATGTCGCCATATTGCTTGTTACTTACCGCTTTCTGGTAATTTTCTAGTGCTTCTGTTTTTAACTGCGCGTTGTTTTGCGATTCAGCAATTTCCGCTTTTAACAAATCGTAATCTGGCGCCTTGTAATAACTTGTTACATGGTTTAAGATCGATAGTGCTTCTTCAGTATTGTTTTCGTGCGAATATATAATCCACGCAATTCCTTTTTTGGCGTAGGCATCATTAGGATCTAACGCCAATGCTTTCAGAAAATAATTATACGATTTTTCAAGATCGCCTGCATGACCATAAAAATCAGCTGAGTTTGTATAAGCCCATTGTTTCATACTTTTTAAGTTTGAAGATTCGGCAATTTTAGTCGCCTTTTCCATATTCTCAATAGCTCCTTCTAAGTTACCATTGTGATCTTCCCACTTTGCTAAACGTATTAAATAATCAAAGTCAGATGTGTTTTTAATATCTTTTAAATAGGCTTGTGCATAGATGTAATTTCCTAATTCTAAATGCACATCAAATAGCATTTTTTTTGTGCCATTTATTTTATCACCATTTGTTTTTGCTTGCTCTAATACGGTTAATGCTTCCTTAAATCTATGTTGCGACACATAATTTGAAGCTAAACTTTTTAGGTAAGATGTGGTTTTACCATTCGTTACTTTAATGGCTTCTAATAAATCGCCTTCGGCTTTTATTAAATAATCAATATCACCTGTAGCATTAAATAATTGTGTGTATGCACTTGCTCGTTTTCCTAAATACGGAAATTGATTTGGAGCAGCTTCTAGCTTATCTGTCCAAATTTGTGCTGATGCCAATAAATCAGTTTGGCTCACTGTAGTTGTTATGTATTTATTATAATCTTCTGCATTAGATACTTGTTTAGAGTTACAACTAAATGCTGCGATTAATAAAATAAGAGGAAGTATTTTTTTGATAATCATAATTTGAAATTTTTGAGTTTTTAATTGAAAAATAATCTTGAAGTAAAGCCCTAACTTTACTCCAAGATATTAACATCTATTACCTACCAAGGTGAAGCTAAGTAAGGGAATGATGATAAAAATGCTTTATCATTTCCGTCTACATTATCGTTTGATAAACCTGGATTTTCTGAAAAATCTTCGCCACCAAAAATCAGTAACAATTCTACTGTAATAACATCATCAGCTAAAGCTCTACCTGTTAATACATTTGTTCCGTCATAGAAAGTTGTAGTACCATCTAAAGACACATTAAGAACATCAGTTGCTAATAAACCTGTAAATTGAGCAGACGTTAATGTTAATGCATTGCCATCTGTTGGTTCATTATAAGCCGGACTTAATCCTTCTAAATTAGTTTGAAACATAGATTGAAAAGCTGCATCTTGCTCAGAAGGTATCGTAGTATTAAAAGCATCCTTCATTCCGCTAGATACAAATACCGTATTTACAGCTGGTCTTCCCATTTGGTCTTCTTGTGCATATGTTCCACTAAAATCAGGACCACTTGGCACAGTTACATCGTCATCATCACTACAATTGTAAGCCGTCATTGACACTAAAATTGCAATGGCAAAAAGTTTTATATTATTAATTTTCATCTCTTTTCGTTTTTAAGTTTTGTTATTATTTTCTTTTAGATTCTACCCAAGTATTAATTGTACCTGAACCACCAATCATTGATTTTGGCACTTCTACGACTATAGACATTACGTTTGTACCAGCAAATGTGTCTGTACCTGGATTGTTAAAACTAGTTGCGTTTCCTCCAATAATTTGTCCGTATTGCGCAAAGTCCATAAAGAAAGGATCATCTCTTGGTCCTGCAAAGAATTTCATTCCGTTAGCATTACCAATCATTGCATCTTCACCATAAGCTGTGATATCCACAGAAGCTTGATTTGGAGTTGTCGTTGCAATTGTACTATTTAAACCTGTTTGCGAAGGAGCCACTGGTCCAAAGAAATACATTTTACCATCTCTTGGTGTTGCCTGTATCACTAAGTCCTCTACAGCATCACCATTAGTGTCTATATTAAACTCTATTAATACGTTTTCATCAAAAGCAGCATTTTGGCTATCACTACCAGATCCCAATAGACCTTGTACGTTAGCTACAAATGCAATGTTTGCAGTGTCTTCACCTTGAAAGGCATAAAAATCTGTGATGTCACTTGTACCACCTTGTACTGCAGGTGCATCTATATGATCCGCAGCAATGGCAACAAATGTTGCAATACCTAATATTGCTGTTGCGATTAAAAATTTTGTTTTTTTCATAATTTTGAGAATTTGTTAATTAATTGTGTCTCTGTTCTACCTACGAAAAAATGTAAAGTGCGGTTTTAAAAAATTTGCAAAAAAAATAAATTCCTTGTTTTTCATCATAATAATTTAACTTTGTGTAATCAAATACGATGCTATGAATCCATCAGCTAATGGCTGGATAAAAAAATTGCTCAATCAAGTTTCAAAAACAAAGTATTCTGAAACTGATAATCATGAGTTTTACAATCGCTTAAAACAAGCAGGATTTATCTACGGAAGCAATATAAAAGTAGTCCTAGATATCGTTAAACCCTTTGATTTTACTGAAGAGGAGCGTTGTAAAATCAATCTGCTTCTTACCTATTATTTTATTTATAACAAAGTAAATCCTGAAGAAGATTTTGTTGATAGTCTTATTAGATATTACAAAACTATTAGTGCTCAAAAGCGTTCATTTTTTGAAGAATTATTTGGAGATAAAACACCAGATAGTTTGCTCGAAAAGATGATCTATAAGCGTATTCATATTGATGACAATTTTATTTCAAAAAGTTTTAATTATTTTTTAATTAATGCACTTTTGTTTGTGGATATTTTAGGTTATCAACGTTTTCTTAAAGATGAAACTAATATTAAATCTTACGTAAATACATTAGAATCTGCTCTAGAAACTATAGTTTTCTCAGTAATTGATAATAAGTCCGAAAAAACCGAGTACGATGAAAATCTTATAAAGTTATTTGAAGATTCTATACGGCATAAAAATTCAGAATTACCATCTTATAATGATGCCGTTACCGTAATTACTGAACCGTTTGAAAAACTATATGTTATTGATTTGGTGTGTATGGCATCATGGTCTGATAAAATAATAGATACCGAAGAACGCGAATTTTTACTGCGATTAAAAAATGACTTAGCTTTAGATAATGAAGTCATCGCACATTCTGTGAACGATATTAATCTCTTTTATGACGAACATAAAGATGATGTCGCCTTTTTAAGTTCTAAAAATTTAGCTCAAAGTTTTTATGACAATAGTAGTAAAGTGGTTTCTAAACTTATTACACGTAATAGTAAGCGGTTAATAAAAGAACTGTCTGAAAGTAAAGAAGCCATGACATTGTTGGCACAATCTACACAGCGAAACCTCAGCGATGATGAGCAGAAAAAAATTCAAACCCAGTTATTAGACATATTTAAATCTATACCTAGTTTAGCTATTTTTATGTTACCAGGAGGCATGCTGCTGCTTCCTTTATTTGTGAAGTTTATCCCTAAATTATTGCCTTCTGCTTTTGATGAAAATAGAATTGAGGATAAAGACGAATTAGATAAAAATTAAATAAACATAACCCATGAAGTCACTTTTAATACTATTCATCTTGTTATTTAGTATGGGTTGTTCTGAAAACAAAATAACCAACATGCAACTTGTAGAAAAATATTATGACGGCTTTCAATCGTCTAATTTTCTTCAAGTTAAAAATATTATAGATGACAGTCTTACCACAGTATATGGTGACTACACAACTAATTTCACAAAAGAAAAATATTATGAGCAGTTTAAATGGGATTCTGTTTTTAAGCCAGATTACAAACTAATTTCCTTAAAAAAATCTGAAACAGCAATCATGGCTACAGTATCTATAAGTTGTTCAAAATTTGAATTTCTAAAGAATAATCCTATGATTTGTAATTATGAGTTTCAATTTAAAGCAGGAAAAATAACAAGGATAGAAGAGCTAAATTGCGATAATGTTAATTGGGATGTTTGGGAAAATCAAGTAAATGATCTTGTGCATTGGGTTGAGATCAATCATCCGGAATTAGATGGTTTTGTACATGATTTAAGTCTGCAAGGTGCTCAAAATTATTTAAAAGCAATTGCATTGTATAACGCGCGGCATTAGGTTTTAAATCTAAATCACAAAATGAAGATAAAACTATAACAAGCTTTATCTTCATGTTTAAATCATTATTTCCCTTTTTCTCTTACATAATTAAGAACCGCCTCTTTGGTTGTAAACCAATTTCTACCTTCTTTGTGAGCATCAATTTTACCTTGACGTGCTAGTAAACTCACATACTCTTGACCATAAAGGATTTCGGGTTCTTTTACTATGTTTGAAATAGTGTCGTAATCTTTATCAGAACCAGGAATAGCGTTTAAGTAAATATTTAAGGTTCGCTCAGAAGCCTGAGCCATTAACAACATCAATTTACCATAATTACCATTGTTAGCTTGGTTTAATGCAGCATAGTATTTTACTCTATCATTAGTTAGAATAATAGCTGGTGGATAACCAGATCGCATTAAAAGTAAATTCATAGCCAAACGAATAGTACGACCATTACCATCAAAAAATGGATGAATCCATACCAACTTATGATGAAAAACTGTAGCCAACTCAATTGGGTTTAAACCTTGAGGATTTATATTTACGTAGTCTATTAAACCATCTAAGTAATCAGAAACTTTACGCGCATTTGGCGGCACAAAATTAGCACCAGAAATACGAACGCCTGCATTACGCAAACGACCAGCGTGATCATCTTCTATAGAACGCAGCACCAAGCCATGTAGATCTAAAATATCTTTGGCATTTAAGACATAATCTTCGTTTACTAATTTATATAATTTATGGATTGCTGTCTCATGGTTTTTAGCTTCAAAATGTTCTCTAAGTGATTTTCCTTTTATAGTTATACCTTCTTGCAACACCAACTGCGTTTCTCTTAAACTCAATGTGTTTCCTTCTATACTATTACTATTGTATGTCCATTCTATAAGAAATGCTTCCTTAATATTTTGCAATACTATATTTGGCAATGGTCTTGCTGCATTAAGAACATTGACCTTTTCTAATATCCTTGTAAACGTAGATTCTAAATCTTTTTGATATGTTGTTGTAACATTCCACATATCACAAAGTTACACCTTTTATCGGATAAATATAAATAACAGAACATCCGATAAAATTGATTTTGTAACAAATTATACTTATTTCATACTAATGCACTAAACCAAACATTGATTACTATGAATAATCATTATGAGTTATTAAAAATTGAAACGTCTGCTAATCTTGAAACCATAAAAAAAGCATTCCGAAGAGAAATTGCCATTTATCATCCAGATAATAACAAAGCACCTGAAGCAGTAGAAAAGTTTGAAGCGTTAGTTGAAGCATTTGATATATTATCTGCTATAGAAAAACGAAAAATATATGATGCGCTTCTACAGGCAGAACAGAATAATTTACCTGTTGTTATTGAACATAAAGAGCAATATACAAAATGGAAAAAGGAAGCCAAATCAAAATCTAAAACCTACAGCGAGTTAAGTTTTCCAGATCTCTTTTTATTAGATATTTTTATAGAAGTTGGTATGGAAGGTGCCATCTTAGGTGCTGAAACCATAGAAGGCATTGGAGATTCCGCAGAAGGCATTGGAGAAATATTAGGAGATATTGTTGGTGGTATATTTGATGGTTTATCATAGTCTACAACTACTCTAACCAATTTTTAAAATCTTTAACACGTTCTCTAGCGACTATAATTTGCTGCTCATTGAAACGATTTAGTTTAATTTCTAGTCGTGAGTTGGTATAACTAACGATATCTTTAATAGCATTGATATTTATATAGAATTTTCTGCTGATACGGAAAAATACATCTGGCTCTAATTCTTCTTCAAGCTGATCTAAAGTTGCATCTAACAAATAGTTTCTTCCTTCGTTGGTAAAAGCATAAGTCCCTTTATTTTCGCTATAAATACATTCAATATCTTCTATATTTATTAGCTTTAAATGCTGACCTACTTTTACCGAAAATCGTTTTTTATATTCACGTTCTATAGGGTTAACAAGCAGGTTTTTTATGTCATTAAAATCTAAAGTAACGGATTGTTTTTGAGGTGCTCGTCCTCTGTATTTCTCAACAGCGGTTTTTAGATCGTCATCATCAATAGGCTTTAATAAATAATCAATACTGTTTAGCTTAAATGCTTGTAAAGCATACTCATCATAAGCGGTTGTAAATATTACAGCAGATTTAATATCAATGGCTTCAAAGATTTCAAAAGACAAACCATCACTTAGCTGAATATCTAAAAAAATCAAATCTGGATGTTCATTATTTTTAAACCAATCAATAGATTCTTCTACGGAATGCAACATCGTTTCTGCATTCATATCTAAAGCGGTTAACATACGTTGTAAACGTCTTGCTGAAGGTTTCTCGTCTTCTATAATTATTATATTCATTGTGCTATGTTTTCTTGTTACTTTATTTGTTCAAAAAAATATCATTCCCAAAACGTGGTTTCCTCTTCTTTATCCTCTTTTAAAAAGCCCTCTATTTTTTTGTCTTCCCAACTCTTTTTAAAAATCTGTTTTCGTTTAAAAACGTTTAGTCCATGCATTATAATTATAACCGTCCATATCACTAGAATACTAAGATCTAAGCTAATGATATTGTTTTTATATGGACCAGAAACAATATATAAATTGTACAAAAGCAGTAAAACAACCACAATGTACAGTCCCAAATGAAGATAAAAACTCTTTACGCGCTTTACCTTGTCTTTTGCTTTTCTGTAATATTCTTCTTCTTGAGGAGTCATATGGTTTATAATTATAAGTTTACAGTTTCTTTTGTAAAACTATCTTGTCTATTGCCTTTCTAGCTTTGGTTAATTTATAATAAGTATAATTGATTTTTAAATATAAACTTTAGATTAGGGTACTCAATGCTACTCCCAATGTTGGCGTTCTTTTTCCATATATTCTTCAATTTTTTTGTTTTCCCAACTTTTTCCGAAGAGAAAATTAGCTCCAAAAACACCTAGAAAATGAAATACTAAACCAATGCCCCAAAAAACTGCGGTTGCATATGGTCCAAAACCAGTAAATCCTTCACCAGAGTTAACACCAATTAAGATTATTAAGAATATATTGACTACAACATATACAGCTAAATGCCAATAAAAACCAACAATTGCATCTACTTTTTTCTTTGCTCTTAAATACGCTTCTTCTTTTCTAAAATCTCGCGATTCATCGCGATCTTCATAAGGTTCTATATTATATTTTTCCATTGTAATTTTATTTAATCGTTACGTAATTCTTCTTCCATAAACTTTTCAATTTTTCGCTCTTCCCAATCATCACCTAAAATAAGAGGAAGCCCAAATACTGAAAACGCATGTATTGTTAACGCAATTCCCCAAACCATCCATGTGACTAAAGTGGCAAAATCAAAAATAGCCTCGTTAAGAGTTTCTCCATTTTTTATGTTATTCATCACTTTAACAATAGTAATCACTGTATTTATAACTAAGTAAACTATTAAATGGTTGTAAAAACGTTTTAGCTTTTCAACTTTGTTTTTAGCCTTCATTAATTTGTAATCTTGTGTTTCCATTTTATAATTATTTTAGCGTTATCTATTAACTCTTCAAGCCTAAAGTTGGCTCAAATGCTATGGTTAATTCCAACGATTTTTTTGATTTTCTCTACTCATGTATTCTTCAATTTTACGTTTTTCCCAACCAGAACCTAAAGCACCATCATCTACAAAAACACGGTATGCCTGAAAAACCAAACTTAAACCCCAACCAAATGCCGGAAACCAAAACCATTGTATTGTATAGTACGAATAGGTGTACCAAATAAATACTAAAAACGGAATAACAAAGACATAAGAAATTAGACTATAATAAAATGCCTTTAACTCTTCTACACGCTTACGAGCTTTTACGTAATCGTCGTTAAGACGTGCCTGTGATTTTTGTGTTGTTCTCATAACTGATACTTGTTTTGTGAGCATAGGTATTGCTACTGCAAAATCCTTTTCTCGTTGATTGATGTGTACTTTTCTATTTGAAAGCAAACTGTAACGTTGCTTTATATTTTCTAATCCTACACCACTACTCTTTTTTACAATTTGTTTAGGCTGCAGATTATTCATTACTACCAAATGACTTCCGTCTTCGTATATAGTAACGCGCAGTGGTTTGCTAGAGGTTACCATATTATGCTTTACAGCGTTTTCTAAAAGTAACTGTAATGACAGTGGCACAACTTTACTGTCTGGATTAGAGGCTTTATCCGGAATTTCGAAAATAATACTATCCTCAAATCTCATTTTTAAAAGCGACATGTAGGTTCTGGCAAAATTCAATTCCTCATCTACAGTAACTAATTCTTTACTTTTTTGCTCTAAAACATAACGATATACTTTAGATAATGCTGTTGTAAATTTTTGTGCATTATCTGGGTTTTCTTCAATTAAACTCGTTAATACATTAAGGCTATTGAATAAAAAATGTGGATCTAATTGATTCTTTAAGGCGTCAAACTTAGCACTTGCCGTACCTGCAATTACTTTTTGCTCTTTTATTTTATTCTTTTGGTATCTATTGTAAAAATAAATAACATGAAAAACAGTTACTATCGTTAAGGTTATCCACAAGCCAAAGGAATAGCCTTTCCATGATTCATTACTTAAAAACGTTTCAAAATCATAGTTATACATTACAACTCCAATGAAGAGTCTTAATAAGAAAATGCCAACTAAAGTAATTATGGTACTACCAATAATGCCATAAATAATTCTTTTAATAGTATCTGCTGTTTTCCAGTTACGTTTTTCCATTAAATTAAAAAACGTCATATTAGTATAGCCTAAAACAAAGGCATAGAGTTGGTAAAACCCAAAGTCAATTAAAAACTCATTAACCGATTTAAAGTTAAATCCGCCAGAAAGCAAATGTCCTATAACAAACACAACACTTCCTATAATAAAGGTTAACAAGATTTTTTTTAAAGACTTTTTCATTATAATTTTAATTATGCTTTACACTCCTTTACAACATATTCTGCACGCTGTTTTCCCCAATTAGGATGTAACTCGCTCTCCAGTTTAAAGGTATCAAAAAGTTTTATTGATGCTTCTATCTCCTCGCAAAATGGTGCAGTATCCTTCCCAAAATATTTAGCACTGTTTAAGTTCCAATCTGCTTTACAAAACTTAGCTCTTGGGTTTTCTGGTTCTAAGGTTAAGGCCTTTTCGTATAATTCTACAATTTTTCCTCCATATTTCATACCATACGTCATGCCATCAAAAACTACCCAATTGGTATAAATCTGTGCTTGCATTATAATGAGCTCAGCATTATCTTCACTTATGGCTGTGGCTAAATCTAAATGTTCTTGCGCTTTATCTAACTGTGCTTTCAATACCGTTTCGTCTTTTTCTTCCCAGCTTTTTAAGCTGTTTATTTGTGCAATGTAATAACTAGGTAACCATTCTGTTGGTTCAGCCTTTGCTATGCGCTCAAACATATTTTCTGCATCATCCGTTTTTCCGCTTTCCCAAAGTTCAAAAGCTTTGGTCATTCCTTTTTCAAAATTTGTTTGTGCCTGCGTTATTACTGTAATTAGTAGAAATGCTATAGTTATAAAATTCTTCATTGTCGTTTTATTTTTTATTTAAGTGATATTAGTACTGATTTGTTTTCCGTAAGTTGAAATTTAGCATCGTCCCATTTTGGCGGTCCCATAAAACCTGTGGCATTATTGGAGCAACCATAATCTTCTGATGGAATACCAAAAAAGTTAGTATCTAGTTTTCCGTTATTATTTTCATCGTGAAAAATTGACACTGCATAAGTACCTTCTGGAATATCCTTAAAAGTAACAGAGCAAGAGGTATTCTTTAACTCAATTATATCAGCTTTATACGTTTTTTCTAAAAAACCAGATGCTGTATTATAAAGCGCGATATACATTTTACCATTGTTACTATTAGCATCTTTGACATTAATAGTAATATCAAAATTATTCTGAGCAGATACTAATATGCTAAATAAACTAATGAGCGTGATAATTGTTATTTTAATGAGTGTGTACATGGTTAATGGTTTTGTTTGATACAAATATCTTATAGATGTGTATATTTTTAAAATGGAAATTACTCAATTGTAAATTTTCAATGACGAATTGTAAATTATTAATTAGAAAACAAGTTATTATAATTCTCACAAAACGAAGATTATTAAAATACGTAGTTATACGTATATAAAAGTGAATAGAAATCATTAATTTTAATGACGAATAAAAACAACTAAAAACTTTAGATAACCTGATTATTTTACGGGATATCGACAATAAGAGTTTTTATATAAGGAGTTAGGTGCAATATGAACGCAACTTTGTCTGAAAATAATTTTGATATAAAACTCAAGGAACATTACAAGCTTTATGTTTTGTTGAAAGACAAAATCATATTCGAATCTGAATTACAAAATAGCGGAATAAAATATTACGCAGATATAAATCAACAACCATCAATTGACGGCGGAATTAGATACTTCCTACTCGACTCTGATATGGAAAATGTTGACCGAATTATAACGAAAAACGGAATCGTTGCGAATACGGAATCTCATCTGATTTCGGATTTTGGAGACCAAAAGAAAATAATGAAATTATACGCTATTGTTGCTCTGGCTGTAATCGGAATTATAATTCTGATTGTATTGATTGGAAATTTATTTGACTGAATTAAAAATACTGCACCTAACAACGTGTATAGTCAATTGCTTAGTTCTAGCCTACTTGGAAATTCCTTCGGAATTTCCTCTGGTTCGTTTTTGTTTATTAACTTAGTCCTAGCCAACGCAACTGAACCATACACGAACACGTTGCCATTCATTGGCGGAACGCACTCAGAACCGAAATAAAAATGAAAATACCAAAAGACATCGTAGCGTATTTAATAATTATAGCTGGACTAATTCTTCTAATAATGCATATATCTGAATTAGATTTTGACAATCTTAAAAAAGGTCCTTTTTCAGGAATTGTCTCAAATATTTTATTGATTTTAGCAATGATAATTACAATAAGAAAAGATAAAGCTAAAAAAGAAAAGGAAAATTAAATCTAACTCTAAAGTTTGCTGGAATCAAAATCTGAATTGAAAATCAATAACCGAACTGAATTTGGAATTCAGCAGGTTGCGATATTACTTACTCAAACGGAATTGAAAATTTTTGAAATAAAACGCTTACCGAATTCACACAAATGTAAAAAAGGGAAAAGTGGAATTTGAAAAAATAACCTGAACTTAAAAAAAACAACGAAATGGCAACACCGTATAAAATTAATTGCTAGTGCAAGCCTACTTACGAAAATCCTCGCGGATTTTCTATTCGGTTTGTATTTGCTAAATTAGTTGCTTAAACAACGCAACTAATCTTATACAAAACCGTTAGGTGCAATGCTTGAAAAATCTCAACACAAAGAATATGGCAGAAATAAAAGAATCTGAAAAACTTATACTTGAAAAGATTTTTAAAATGGAAGGAGGATATGTTTTAGAGCTTTCAAATTCTAAACTTCAGCAATTTATTCATAACAATCTCAACATAGATATATATTCAGAAAAGTACAGTATTTATGGCGATTCTAAGGCTAAGAGAGTTAGAGCATTCTGGCATTTAGAAAACAATCAAATTGTTGGGAAATTTGTTATAGAATTACTAGACTATTGGAAAACGGAAAAAATACTAAAAGGAAAATCTATAACAGATAACGAAAATCTTCTGTTTACCGAATCTCTAAAAATTGGAAACAGATTATTAGGCAAAACGAATAACCCTAAAGATTTTATTGAAAATATTGATTCATTTCTAAACAAAGATTTTGAAAATGTATCCCTTGAAAGATTAAATCTTGATAGTTCAATAATTGGAATATTAGATTCACGAATTCAAGAAATAAAAAAAGCTATTAAATATAAATCAGCTCTTTCTTGCGTAATACTTTCTGGTAGTGTTTTAGAAGGAATTTTACTAGGGTTTGCTTCATCAAAAATGAAAGAATATAACCAATGTGATATAAGCCCTAAAAATAGAGAAACTCAAAAAGTTTTACCATATAATCAATGGTCTCTTTCAAACTTTATAGATGTTTCACATAGATTAGGATATTTGGGATTAGATGTAAAAAAATACAGTCATTCTTTACGAGACTTTAGAAATTATATTCATCCATATGAACAAATGGTCTCGAAATTTAATCCTGATATTGAGACAGCAAAAATTTCCTGGCAAGTTTTGAAAGCTGCAATAACAGATTTATCGAAAAACGCCTAATATGCACTGCACCTAACAACGTTTATAATTAATGGCTAGTCCTCGCCTACTTACGAAAATCCTCGCGGATTTTCTATTCAGTAATTATTTGCTTAATTAGGTGCTTAAACACGCCACTAATCATACACAAAACCGTTGTACGCAAGCTGAAAAACATCACGTGAATTTAGAAACTGCCAAATATATTATTGACTATTTTCCTAATCTAATGACAGAAAAGGAACGAATTGCATTACGCCATTTGAATTCTGAATTCAAAGCGGACGGAAATCTAAAAATGGAGAAAATGTATCGTAAAAGAGGGTGGCTAACAGATGACCAAGAAGCTTTGAATTTAATAAAAAATGGTTCTGAAAGTTTCAGACTTAATGTTGCTGACAGAATTATTAAGGAAAGAAGTTCTGATTTATACTTAAACAAATGTCCAAATTGCGAAAAACTTACAAGAACACCACAAAGTAGACAATGTAGATTTTGCGGACATAATTGGCACAATATTAAGGTTGCAGATTTTAAACTAAATAGTTCATTTCAATTAACAGGACGACATTTTTTTATTCTTGGAGAAATAACAAATGGAAATGTTGAAATTGGAAATTATATTGATTTAACAATGGTTGGGCTGAATTGTAAACCGAAAATTGAATCAATAGAATATGCTCTGAAAAAAGTTAATGGAAAAGCAGTTGAGGACATTGCTTTGGGAACAAATGAGCTAACCGAAAATCAAAAGGAAAAATTAAAACGAATTGGCTCGTTTGGAACACCATTTGACATTATAAAAGAAAAATAAAGCCAGCGTACAACAACGTGTATAATTAATTGCTTTTTACGTGCTTACTTGCGAAAATTCCTGCGGAATTTTCTCGGGTTCGTAAAAGTTTGCTAATTTAGTTGCTTAACCACGCAACTAACCATACACAAACACGTTACCCACAATATGAAAAACCTACTCACAATCACAGTTCTTATAATTTCAAACTTTTGTTTTGGTCAATTAAAATCAGTAATTATTGACAGCGAAACAAAAAGAAAAATACCTTACGTAAATATTTGGGTTGAAAATGAAAACATTGGAACAACATCAAATGAAAATGGAGAATTTGAATTAGAAATTGCTGAAACGAAAATTATTCTGTTTTCTGCAATCGGATTTGAAACAAGAAAAATATCTTCTGATTCTATAAAGAATATTGTGGAATTAAAACCACTCATCACCGAACTAAATGAAGTAGTTCTTAAACCTAAGAAACAGAATAAAAAATTAGTTGTTGGTAAATTTAAAAAGTCTAAAATCAGTCATTATTTTGCTTGTGGAACAACACCTTGGATTTCAGCACGCTATTTTAAATTTCAAGAAGATTATAACAAAACCTCATTTCTAAATAAGATTAGAGTTTCAACGAATAGCGATGTTGCCAATTCGAAATTTAACATACGATTTTATAGTGTAAATGAAAATGGAGAACCAGACGATTATATCTTTGATGAAAACATTATTGGAACAGCCAAAAAAGGAAATAAAATAACTGAAGTAGATATTTCAGATTTGAATATTGAATTCCCTGAAGAAGGTTTTTTCATAGCAATAGAATGGTTAATTATCGAATCAAACAAGCACGAATACAGCTACACAATGTCAGATACTGGAAAAAAACTAACTGGAATTTCTTATGAACCAGCAATCGGAACAGTTCCTGCTGATACTGATGAAAATAGCTGGATTTTCACACAAGGAAAATGGAGAAAAATGCATAAAAACAGTAGTGGAACTTTAAAAAGATATAAAGATAAATACAACTTATTAGCAATTGAATTAACACTAACGAATTAAAATACTGTGGGTAACAATGTGTATAACTAATTGCTGTATTCTTCTCTACTTGCGAATATTCCTGCGGAATATTCACAGGTTCGTAAAAGTTTACTAACTTAGTTGCTTAACCACGCAACTAAGTAATACACGCGCACGTTGGCTTTAATGCCCAAAAAACCAGAAAACATGAAGAACATCAAAACTAATGTACAGAAACCACCATCAAAAAAGAAATTAATAATATTTACTCTTCTTTGGGTTATAAGTACAATTTCTTTTCTACTATTAATGACTGATTTTTTCACGGAGTCACCATTTAAAAGTAGTTATATAGGGTTTTATATGTTATTGTTTGCTTCGACTATTGGAATTATTCTAATATATTCTAACTATCGCAAAGCTAAAGCAATTGAATAAATAAAACAGCATTGGGAATTTTAGTTGGTTAGTGAAATTTATAAAATTTGTACTCAATATCTCTAAATCGAAATTGAAATATATGGCGAATTATTGCGAGTTTGTTGAATGAAAATCTTGCTAAATCTAAGAGATTGATTGTGGAATTAAAGATTGACAAAATAAGAAAGCTGAAAAAATTTTAAATCAGAAAAAAAGCACTAAAAGCCAACACCGTGTATAATTAATTGCTAGGTCACTGCCGACTTACGAAAATTCCGCTGGAATTTTCTATCCGTGATTTATTTGCTAACTTAGTTGCTTAACCACGCAACTAACCATACACAATCACGTTGCCCACAAGTATCCCAAACCAACAAACATCCTGCTTTCATTAATGTTTTTAGTTATTTACGAACGAAAAACAATCTGAACGTGACAAATTTTACGCTGGACTTTTTACTCGTGCGGAATTGCGGAACGTGAAGAATATTACGCTTTAATTTCAGCTCGCCCAACTTCAGATCATCGCATCGAAAATTTAGCAAACCATCAACTTTCGGCTGAATAGCAGAATCGCTAAACATTCGTGAAAAACTTTGGTTTATAAATCGCAGATTTTTTTTTGATTTTTAAGTAAAAAAGTAAATTACGTGTAAATCAACAACGCACGAATATATTGCGCCTGAAAAACTAATGCGTGAAAAACAAATACCTGATGGGCAACACCGTGTATAATTTATAGCTGCTTCTCGCCTACTTACGAAAAACCGCTGGTTTTTCTTATTTTGGGTTTTATTTGCTAAATTACATGCTGACAACACGCTACAAACCATACACAACCACGTTGCCCACAAGTATCCCAAACCAACAAACATCCTGCTTTCATTAATGTTTTTAGTTATTTACGAACGAAAAACAATCTGAACGTGACAAATTTTACGCTGGACTTTTTACTCGTGCGGAATTGCGGAACGTGAAGAATATTACGCTTTAATTTCAGCTCGCCCAACTTCAGATCATCGCATCGAAAATTTAGCAAACCATCAACTTTCGGCTGAATAGTAGTTACGCTAAACGTTACGGCTGAATTTTACGAAATTGGATTTGCCCAACTTTTGTCAATTGCATCGAAAATGTCGCAATCCTACAACTTTTGGCTGAATAGCAGAATCGCTAAACATTCGTGAAAAACTTTGGTTTATAAATCGCAGATTTTTTTTTGATTTTTAAGTAAAAAAGTAAATTACGTGTAAATCAACAACGCACGAATATATTGCGCCTGAAAAACTAATGCGTGAAAAACAAATACCTGATGGGCAACACCGTGTATAATTTATAGCTGCTTCTCGCCTACTTACGAAAAACCGCTGGTTTTTCTTATTTTGGGTTTTATTTGCTAAATTACATGCTGACAACACGCTACAAACCATACACAACCACGTTGCCAGTAATTTGACAAATCAGCAATTTTTCGTGCTTACTAATTGAAAAGGGCTTTTTACTCATTCCTCTTTTTGAATTTATGACAACATCACTAGATTTGAAAAAAATAGATAATGAAAAGAATATTAATATTATTTTTTGCTTTATGCATTGGACATTCTTACTCACAAGAACTAAATGAGTTTGAGTTAGAAAGCAGGAACAAAGCGGATTTAGTATTTGATAAAATAGCAGAATTTCAATCTGAAAATCTTCCTTACCTACTCTTTGGTATCGGAAATTCGAGTTATTTAATTATAATTGACCGAAACACACATTACACGCGAATTAAAGCGAATCTGATACAAAACGACAGTATTGAAGTAGAGTCTATTAAATCGCTTAAAAAAACAATTGGAATTTTAGAAAAAGCATTTGATATATCAATTTATCATAAAGGTTTTATCGGTTTTCAATCGGAATTTTATAAAAATGGTTATGAATTAGCAAATGGAGCAATGTCATACTTTGTAATGAAAGATAAAGACCGGAATCGATATGGAGAATCTTGCTTATCTGTTATAGTTAAACCAAATCCGATAGATATTGAAATATATAATTATTTTGTAATTGGAATAATAAACGAATAAAAACTACTGGCAACACCGTATATAATTTATTGCTTGGTTCTCGCCTACTTACGAAAATCCATGCGGATTTTCTATTCGGTTTTTATTTGCTAAATTACGTGCTTAACCACGCAACAAACCATATACAAACACGTTAGCTTTAATTGTTCCGAAAAATGAAAATCGTAACCGAAAAA
>NZ_JBJKOD010000022.1:0-23873 GCF_045765065.1 Winogradskyella sp. 4-2091 | reverse complement strand
AAATACTTATTAAAACCAACAGAATTAAAAAATCTTATACTGTTTGCTTTGATTAATTTCTGCTTTGTTTTCGTTACAAAGGTATTAATCTCATTAAACTCCAAAATCTCTTTTTCTAACTTAATAGAAAGAAGTATTTTCTCTAACAAATGTTGTTCTTTTTCGTCTAAATTAGGTTTTAAATAATTTAACAGCAAAAATTTTGTTTTAACACCTCCTATTTGCTGCGATACTTTCCTTTTTTTTGAAATTTGATCTTCATGTATTCTGTATTCTAATAAGACCTCTGTTAAATTATGTAATTCACCATACTGCAATAACCTTACCCATAAATTATAGTCTTGAGCAGTCTCTAATGTAGTGTTATACGCTATTTTATTTTCCTGAAATACGCTTCTTCGCATCATTACTGTTGGATGACCAAAACAGCTACCATATAATAATTCTACCTTTATATCATCATGCGAACTTGGCAAATTTTTAATAATATCTGTATCTAAAATTTTATAATTAGTGCCACAGACTATAACATTTGGGTTAGCATCCAAATACGTTATTTGCTTTTCAAAACGTTTTGGCAAACTAATATCATCACCATCCATTCTAGCGATATATTCGCCTTGAGCTATTGTTAAACCATAATTTAAATTATGAGTAATCCCATAGTTATTTTGTTGTTTAATTACCTTAATTCTAGCGTCTGAATACGTATTAATAATCTTTAGCGTATCATCTGTAGAGGCATCATCTATAATAATAAATTCAAAATCTTTAAAGGTTTGCATTAAAACGCTATCAATTGCAGCGCCAACATATTTAGCACAATTGTATACAGGTAACAATACCGTTAATTTTGGACTTTGTTTTATATCTGAATCCATTCTTTTGGTATTAAATCAAATGTGTTTCTACTTTGGTCTGCAAACCATTGTTTTGGGGCAACAACCTTTTTTTCTGAATTTGAATTTAACCAAGCTGCCCACCAACTAAAGGAACTATTTGCTATAATATTATGACTACACTTACTCATTAACAGCATATCTTTCCAACTATGACTACCAGTATTATGATTAACAAAAATTTTAGGGTTTGATAAATGAGAAAAAGTCTTTTTTACCCAATCGCTATCGTCAGAAAAGAAAACTAATGTGGAATTAGCGTTATCTTTTGTTAATACATCGATAGATGCCATGTAGTATTCTATATCACAAAGTCCATGTGTGTTATTAATATTTAAATCCGTCACATAATCTCCACGTCTTACATGAATGGAAATAGTATTAGCCTCCTCTATCCTTGATAGTAAACTAATGTTTTTCGCATCTAAATCATCTGTAGAAAAGTGAAATATTTTTTTTACAAATTCTTCATAACCTAGGAAATATTTATAACTCTGAAAATACCCATTTACATAAACAGGTGCTTTTAATTTATAATCCTCATCCTGATACAACCTTGAACCTTCATTGTGTTTCTTCGGATAATTAAAACCTAGTTTTCTTTTTATTTTATTATAAAAAGACAATTCGGTAAATGAATTTATCTCATTTAAAGTCGCAATTTGATATCTGTTTTTGAATACTGTCAGTTCAAATTCTCGCTGAGTTACACCAACCATATCCTTACTTAAACTAAAAAACTGAGTATCTATTTTTAAGGGTAAATTGCACTTTTTGGCAAGTATACTTGCATATGCATACTGAAACATTTGATTCCCTAAACCTCCTTTTAATCTAATTAAAATCATATTTTTCTTGCCAACACATGAAATCCAAAACACAATAATTCTGCGGAATTTTCATCTTTTTCAGACAGCTCTTGCAACGTTTTTTTTAAATTGTTGATGGTTTTTAATTGACTAGAATTAAGGGTCACGTTACTAAACCTCTTTGAGACATAAGATAGTCTATTTACCTCTTGAGCAAGAAACTCAAAATAATTCCCATTTGCTTCCATCTCTACGATTTCAAAACCATGTGCTTTCAATTCTGTTTCATAAAAAAAACGATTAAATCCGGAATAGAAATGATAAGGAGCAAAATGAGTTAGACTACAAAATGGCGCTGTAAGTATAAGAAAGCCATCTTTTTTTAAAAGTCTTGCAAATTCTTTAACCGCTTCTCTTGGGTTAATAATATGCTCAAAAACCTCTGTACACATTATAGCGTCAAACGAATTATTCTCTCTAGGAATTGATGCAATGTCTGAAATAATATCTAATTTCCCGTAATCCCACTTTTCTCTATGTAGTCCATCTTCTAATGCTTCAGGTTTATATTCTGCAAAATCTTGACACACATAGTCTAAATGAGAGCAAAATCCTCGGTACTGTTGTTCTCCTGCACCTGCATCTAATATTTTTCCACCTTCAGGAATTTTTTTTAGAACACCCTCAAGCCATTCTTTTCTATTACTTACATTGTGCTTACCTACAGTCAATTTTGAATGCGACTTGTTTTGGAAAATGCTTCGTATTTTATTTTTTATATTCATTTCAGAATTTAATAATTTCACTTATTTCTCCATAATTCTTCTCTAACAAAAATGGTATTGATATATGTATCTGCATAAACCATATAGCCTTTACTAACAATATATTCGATCAATGCCGAGTTTTTTATGCCATTTCCATTTGTAGAAAAAGAGATACTTTCAACACAAATAACTATAGGAAAGTTGCTTTCATAGTCAATAGATTTAATTATTAAATCATCTATACCTTCCGCATCTAAATTTAAAAATTGAGGAAATTTTCCGTTGACGTATTCTTCTAAGACACTATTAACAGTTTTAACCTGAATTTTTTTTACTTCTTTTATTGAATAATTTCCTTCCGTTTGATAGCTTTCTGCTTCTTTTTTAGAAAATGTATTCAACGTTGGTGACGATATTACGTAAAAATCTAATTCTGCATTGGTATCGCCAATTCCTAAGTTAACATTAATATCCTCTTTTCTATATTCTAAAAAAGATTTAAATAAATCTGGATCTGGTTCAATATTTACACCTCTACTCCCTGTTTTATACAGCAAAGCTGTATTACTTAATTTAAAGGGATGATGCGCGCCAATATCTATATACGTTGGTGCTTTTATTCCCAATCTATCAAATATAAATTTCACTATAACATCCTCTCCTGTCTGTGAATAAGACTCTTGCTTAAAATCAGTAAAAGTTGAATCAGTAAACACTTTTTTCAACTTTCTTTTTATTTTCAATAACAACATATTTATTTTTAGATTCTATACTTAAGTTTTATAAACATTCATTTTCATCTGATTTGAAAACACACCATTGCCATTTGTTAAAACAGTTTTATCTTGCTTATACACAACTTCAGATATTGTAATATAAACATTCTCATCTAGATATTGTATGGAATGAAATCCTTTAGAAATGCCGATTTTCAATTTATACCGACCATGATTAAACACCACAGAATCCTCTACAAATTCAGCAATATATTCACCAGGTGTTAAATTATTTGATGGCGTCCATGATGTTCTAATAGGTGCGTTCAACATATCTGTCATACCCAAGCCAATAATCAAATTATTAATTTCTTGACAAACGGTAAAATGAATTTTAACTTTCCATGGTTTACCAATAGGAATTTCACTCATTAAATTACCATTTAGATCTACAATAGTTAATTTTGTAGCATAGGCTTGAATGTTATTGTTTTTCGGAATATCAAAATTAAAAACGGCATCATTACCTATATTTTGCTTTAAATAGGTATTAATAACATGCTCAGTTTTCCCTTTCTCTACAAACCTTCCATTATGTAATAAAATTGTTTCATCACATAGACTCTGTATAACTCCCATATTGTGACTCACAAAAAGTACAGTACGACCGTCTCCTTTACTAATGTCTTGCATTTTGCCAATAGCCTTTTTCTGAAATTCTGCATCTCCAACAGCAAGCACCTCATCTATAACTAAAATATCTGGCTCCAAAAAAGCCGCAACAGCAAAAGCTAGGCGCACGCGCATCCCAGAACTATAGCGTTTTACAGGTGTATCTACATACCTTTCACAGCCCGAAAACTCAATAATCTCGGCCTCTTTTGTTCTAATTTCGGCTTTGGTCATTCCCAAAATAGCACCATTTAAATATATGTTTTCACGGCCAGTTAATTCTGGATGAAACCCTGTACCGACTTCTAAAAGTGATGCTATTCGGCCTTTTGTTTTTATTACTCCAGTCGTAGGAATCGTAACCTTTGATAAAATTTTAAGTAAGGTACTTTTACCTGCTCCATTTTTACCAATGATGCCAAGAACTTCGCCTTTTCTTACTTCAAAGTTAATGTCTTGTAAGGCCCAAACATAATCACTATCTGCTTTTGTACTTCGGTCATTTTCTGAACCCACCTTTAAATAAGGATCTTCTTTACCTCTAATTCCTGCCCACCATCGATTAATGTCATGACTTATTGTACCAGTACCAACCACACCAAGTCTATATTGTTTGCTTATATTTTCAGCTTTAAGAATGATACTCATATGGCTTTTTAATCAAATTTAAATAACAAGAATTTATACTGTATCGATAAATGTTTTTTCGGTTCGGTTAAAGATAATGATTCCTAATAAAAACACGATTACAGTTACGATTACCGTGTAAATAATCCCAAACCAACTAAACGTGCCTGTACCAAGAAGCATATATCTTGCAGTTTCAATTATATACGCCAAAGGGTTATACTCCACTATCCATGAAACTTTAGGCATTTCCTCTTTTATAAGAGCCAATGGATACATTACGGCAGAAACGTACATTAGTAATTGCACTCCAAAACTTACTAAAAATTTTAAATCACGATATTTCGTAACAAGACTAGAAATAATCATTCCTAATCCTAAACCCATCATACCCATTAAGATAACTAATACTGGAAAAAATATCACAGTACTATCAAGGTTTATCGCTGCTCCACTAAATTTATAAAACACATAAAATGCTATAAAAATGAATAACTGAATACCAAATTTTAGTAAATTAGAAATAATAATGGATAAGGGAACAATAACACGAGGGAAATATACTTTTCCGAAAATAGCCGAATTAGTTGTAAAAGTATCACTCGTTGACGTTAAACAGGTATTAAAATAATTCCAAATTGAAACACCTGCTAAATTGAAAAGAAAAGGAGGCACTGTACCTGTCTCAATATTGGCCACCTTATTAAAGATTAAGGTAAAAGTAAGTGCGGTGAATAAGGGTTGAATAAGATACCAAAGCGGTCCTAAAATGGTCTGTTTATAAACGGTAACAACATCTCTTTTTACAAAGAGCACCAACAGATCTCTGTAATTCCAAATTTCTTTGAAATTAAAGTCAATTAATTTTCGTTTAGATGAAATTGTATACAACCAATCATCATCTTCTAGCTTACTCAATTTGCATCATATTTTTAGTTAGGTAAAGATAATAATTCTAAAGAAATACGGAAAAATTATAACAACCGATGCTAGCTAAAACGTAGTATTAATTTTTTACCAAAATTATCAGAGAGGATTAGCAATCCTACACTAAAAAAAAGGGATCATTGATCACTATTGACTAGTGTACAATCATCCCATTATAAAATTTATTTAGAAAAGACTATGAATCGAAACTATCCCAAGTAATCTTAAGTCCTTCTCTTACTGTATATTTTGGTTTATATCCTAAAAGGTTTTCTGCTTTTGAGATATTTGCTAAGGAATCCCTAACATCACCTTGTCTAGTAGGTCCGTAAATAGCTTTTAAATCTGAGTTTGCAGCAATCCTTAACGATTCCCACAAATAGTTAATAGTAATACGTTCACCACAAGCCACATTAAAAACTTCGTTCTTAGCGTCTTTTGATGCAAAAAATCCTTTTACATTGGCTTGTACTACATTATCAATAAATGTAAAATCTCTTGTTTGCTCACCATCGCCATTGATCTTTGAAGGCACATTGTCCTTTAGAGCTTGCATAAACAAAGGAATTACAGCTGCATATGCACCACTTGGACTCTGTTTTGGCCCAAACACATTGAAATATCTTAAACCAATAACATCAGTATCATACGTCGTTCCAAAAACATCTGCATATAATTCATTTACATACTTTGTTACGGCGTAAGGCGACAAAGGCTTACCAATAGTATCTTCCACTTTTGGTAAAGATTTACTATCGCCATAGGTAGAACTTGATGCTGCGTATACCATACGTTTTACCGTTGGGCTATCTTTTAAAGCAATCATCATGTTTAAAAATCCTGAAATATTAACTTCGTTCGTTGTTGCAGGATCGTTTATAGAACGTGGCACTGAGCCCAAAGCCGCTTGATGAGAGACATAATCAATGCCTTCCATGGCTTTTTTACAGGTGTCTAAATCTCTTATATCACCTTCTAATAATTCAAAAGAAGGGTTATCCATAAATTCTGCTAAATTTTCGCGATGACCATTAGAAAAGTTATCTAATACTCTTACTTTTTTAGCATTGTATTTTAATAAGTATTCTGTTAGGTTTGAGCCTATGAAGCCTCCACCTCCAGTTATTAAAAAACTTAATTGAGATAGGTCTGTTGTGTGATGTGGATTTGAGTACATTTTTTTATAATCTTGCGTCTACAGTGTCTATTGGAAGTAACGATTTTACATCAAAAATAACACCTGTATCCGATTTTAATTTATCTAATTTTAATTCTAAAAACTCTTTATGAGATACCGCAAGTATGATTGAATCATACGAAGTACCTAATTTATCGAAGTCGGTAATTAAGTCTAAGTTATATTCATGTTTTACTTCTTCAGCTGAAGCCCATGGATCGTAAACATCTACATCTACATGATATGTTTGAAGTTCCTCTATAATATCAATAACTCGAGAGTTTCTAATATCTGGACAGTTTTCTTTAAATGTAATTCCTAATACAAGGGCTTTAGAACCTTTAATGGTTGCGCCTTTGTTAATCATCATTTTTACAGTTTCTGTAGCAACATAGCCACCCATGCTGTCATTCATTTTACGACCTGCTAAAATAATTTCAGGATTATAACCTGTTTCAATGGCTTTTTGAGCTAAATAATAAGGGTCTACACCAATACAATGACCACCAACTAAACCTGGTGAAAACTTTAAAAAGTTCCATTTTGTACCTGCTGCTTCTAAAACCGCTTTAGTATCAATATCTAATAATCTAAAAATCTTAGATAATTCATTCACAAAAGCAATATTTATATCTCTTTGAGAATTCTCAATCACCTTAGCAGCTTCAGCAACCTTTATACTTGGTGCTAAATGTGTACCTGCTACAATTACCTTTTTATAAAGTTCATCAACTTTAACTGCTACTTCTGGTGTAGAACCAGAGGTTACTTTTAAAATCTTAGTTACGGTATGCTCTTTATCACCTGGATTGATTCTTTCTGGAGAATAACCAGCATAAAAATCTTTATTATATACTAATCCTGAAGTTTTCTCTAATACCGGAATACAAATATCTTCAGTTGCACCTGGATATACTGTAGATTCATATACTACAATATCACCTTCGTTTAACACTTTACCTACTGTTTCACTCGCTTTTATTAACGGCGTAAACACTGGCTTATTTAATGCATCTGTTGGTGTTGGCACAGTGATTATATAATAATTAGTTGTACCCAATGCATCTAAATCATCAGTAATATACAATCCTTTCTCTGCATTTAAATCTGTTGTTAACACAGATTTTAAGTTATCGTTTTCAACTTCTAAAGTTTTATCGATACCATTATTTAATTCGCTGATTCGCTGTTTATTAATATCGAAACCAACTACAAAGAATTTTTTGGCAAACTCTACGGCAAGGGGTAAACCGACGTAACCTAATCCTATGATTGCAATTTTGTCTTCTGAATGTGTCATTTGTTTAAAGTAGATTTTAAAATGAGTGTCAAATCTAAGTAAAAACTGTAATTCTCAACATACTTTTTGTTGATTTTCACTTTATCTACCCAAATAATCGTTCTATTGTAGCGTATTGGGTCCTTTTGACGTTCTAATACCCTTTCTTCGTGTTTATATTTCAATGTTGCAGGACCAGTAATTCCTGGTTTTACTTTCAAAATTATTCTATCTTCCCCTTTTAATTCATCTGCAAATCCTTGCAAATCAGGTCTTGGACCAACCAAACTCATATCTCCAATTAAAACATTAAATAGTTGAGGCAACTCATTTAACTTTGTTTTTCTCAAAAATTTCCCAACATTAGAAGCGTAATCATTTAGATGTCCTAATTGATGATTTCCGTCCCTTAAAGTTCTAATTTTATAAATTTTGAAGGGCTTTCCGTGTTGGCCAATTCTATACTGACTGTAAATCCCGAAACGTTTTGTATCGATTGAAGCGATACACACCAGAACCCAAATAGGAATAAACAAAAATGGCAAGACAACAATTACAACCAAAAGATCAAATCCTCGTTTGATTTTAAGTTGACTTTTCGTGATCACAATTTAAAGATTAAAGAATTATATTTTTTTAAGAAGTCTCTTAACTTTTTTCCATAAAGAATTTTCATCCTTTTCATGATACGCATTGCCGTATACACCGTAACCATAACCGTAGCCATAACCATATCCGTAGCCATAATTGTAATTACTCTTATGCTTATAAAAGTTCAACACAAAACTAACATTTTTGAGCTCGCCTGTTCTATGTTTAGCATTCACTAACTGTAACATACCTTTCTTAGTATAATCTAAGCGCACCATAAAGATAGTAGCATCTGCATATTGCACTAATTCTAATGCATCAGTCACTAATCCCAATGGTGGTGTATCTAAAACAATCATATCGTACTCTAGTTTTAGCTGATTAATAAGGTCTTTTAACTTATTACTCATTAATAACTCTGAAGGGTTTGGTGGAATTGGCCCTGAAGGAATTAAATCTAAATTTTCAATATGTGTATGTGTAATAACTTGCTCTAAATCATCATCACCAATAAGGTAGTTGACAATACCTTTTTCATTGGTAATATTAAAATCATCAAATATTTTTGGCTTACGTAAATCTAAGCCCAGTAAAATTGTCTTTTTACCCGAAAGTGCATAAACCGTAGCTATATTAATCGACGTGAAGGTTTTACCTTCTCCACTCACAGAAGACGTAATCATTAACGTATTTGCCTTTTCTTCAGTAGTTCGGTTTTTAAATATAAACTGTAAACTAGACCTAATAGCTCTAAATGATTCTGCTACAGCAGATTTCGGCTTTTCATAAGCTACTAAATTGTTCTTGTATCTGTACTTCCCTATTAATCCTAAAATAGGAATTTTAGACATTCTTGTAACCTCATCAGATCCATGAATGGTGTTATCTAACAAATACACTATAAATATTAATAACATTGGTATAAAGAAGCCCATCATTAAACCCATCATATAGTTCAATGATTTATTAGGACCTATTAATCCACCTCCAATATCTTTAGCTTCATCTATAATTGATAAATCTGAAATATTAGCCGCTTTTACAATAGCCGCTTCACTCCTCTTTACCATGTAAATATTATAAGCCTCTTGACTTATATCTAATTTTCTCTGAATCTTTAAGAACTGTTGCTCATCTTCAGGTAATCCACTTAGCTTAGATTCTAAATTGGCAATATTTCGATTTATTGTTGAAATCTGAATGGAGGTAATTTTCTTAGTAGCATCAACCGTTTCTAATAGTACATTTTTTTCTGAATTAATACGTCTATCAATTTCTTTAAAAAGCCCAGAACCTTCTTTAGTCGTGTATTCTAAATTTTGTCGTTCTGCAGCTAAAGCTACAATCTTAGACACACTATTAAGTATATTTCCTTCATTGATACCAACGCTTGTTGGTGCTGCAATTTTAGTGTAATCTGTTTTTGTGTTTAAGTACACTTCAAGATTATTCAAATAATCGAGTTTTGAATCTTCTTCTTGCTTAGTTAACTCTAACTCCCTTAATTGATCTGATATCTGAGTAATTTCTTCACTAATATTAAAAACCTTGTTTTCTTTTCTAAACTTATTCATCTCATCGGTAATATCCTTGAGATTTGTATTTACAGCGGCCAAACTACTGTCTATGAATTTAATCGTATTTGTTGCGTATAAATTCTTTCGTTCTAACTCAGTTTTACTTAAAATTGCAGAAGTTGCATTGAGATAATCTACAATCTTATCTTTATTATTACCAGCCAGTTGTAATCTTAAAATTGAAGGTGATGTTGCCGAAAATGTTCCGATTATTATTTTTGATTTATATGAATTTACAACACCGTCAAAATTGCTAAATCTTATAAAATACTCAGATCCTGGCTTAATATCATATCCTTTTTTAAAAATCAGCTGTCCGTTAAGAAATGGTAATGCAACAGTCTCTCCGTTTTTAAAGGTTTTTGTATAAATACCTTCTGGCATTTTTGTCCTAGTAACTAATTTTGTGGCATATTGTTGGGCGTTAGCACTTGTACCTTCATACTCTGTAAATACCTCGTATTCATTTTCGTTTAAAATCCGAATTCCGATAGGGTAACCTAATACTTGCTTTTTAGTTTTATCTAGCTTAAACTCAAAAGGTGCATTTTTGTAAATATCAATTTTTCGATATTTCCCTTCCACCATAAAATCCATATAATATTGAAGAGAATCTACAACCTTCTCGTTATGACTTCTGGTTTTAATAGCTGTCATTATTTTACCTACCTTACCAGAAACGCCTCCCCAATTAAAAGAGATACTTGTATTTGCTGTAAAGAAAGGATTCTGATCATTATCTACAGAAATTAATGAGTCTAACTTATAGACGTTTTGCTTTCTTACATTTATAAAATACGCAATCAGTAAAGCGGCACCAATGCATACCAATACAAACTTCCATAGATTTAAAACCTTAAATAAATAACCTCTAAAGTCAAAACTTATACTATGCGATTCCGCTTCTTCTATTTCGTCGTAATTTCCCATATAATTTTATAAACGTGAAAAAAGTAAGACTCCTGTGGTTAGTAACGAAAGAATAGAAGCTATTGTTGCAATACTAGAGACTGCAGTTTCTCCAGTACCTATAGACTTTTGTCTTAAAGGCTTGACATAAATAATATCATTGGGTTGAATATAATAATAAGGAGATTGCATTACCTTTAAGTCAGTTAAATCTAAATGATGTATTTTTTGACCTTGTGGATATTGCCTAATTATTAACACATCCTTTTTATCACCTGTTACTGGTATTTCTCCAACATTAGCAATAGCTTCAAAAATATTAACGCGTTCTGTGAACAAAACTTTACTTCCTGGTGCACCTACTTCACCATTTGCGGTAAATCTTAATCCTGCCAATTTTACTGTAACAAAGATATTGGCCGTTTCCTTAAATTGCTCTTTAAGTAATTTTTCTTCTATTTTGTTCTCAATTTCTTCAGTCGTAAATCCTAAAACGTTGAGATAACCTAAAGTTGGAATTCTGATATTACCATGGACATCTACTGTAAAACCATCAAAATAAGCACGCTCTGCACTACTTGCATTTAGACTTCCTTCTCCTGTTGGATTTAAAATAGATACCGTTTGCTGATCTAACGCTTTAACTCTTACATTCAAAATGTCATTTACCTGAATACGGTAAGGCTTTTGAATTTCAGCTAAATTATAAGGAATAGAATCGTTTGCAGAATCTTCCTTGTTTTGTAAATAAATTGTGTCCTTGTGAGGGATACAAGAAGAAACAATTACACAACTCAATAAAATAATTAAAAGCTTAAAGCGCTTCATAGGTTCAATAGATCTTTAAAGACAAATATAATGTATCAATAGTAATAACAAAACAATTACTTTTGTTTTTGGTTTTATTCCATTTTAAAAAATTTAAGTTTGAATTATCTCAACGTAGAAAACATATCAAAATCATTTGGAGAGCTTGTACTCTTTAAAGATTTATCATTTAGCATTCATAAAGATCAGAAAATTGCTTTTGTAGCTAAAAACGGCAGTGGCAAAACGTCTATTCTAAATATTCTAGCAGGAAAAGATGCTCCAGACAATGGGCAAATTGTAGTTAGAAAAGGGCTAAGGTTAGCATTCTTAGACCAAGAACCAGATTTAGACCTAAATCTAACACTCGATGAAACAATATTTGCTTCAGACATTCCCATTCTTAAGGTTATTGAAGCTTATGAACACGCCCTAAAAAATCCGGAAGATACAGATGCTTATCAAAAAGCATTTGAAGCTATGGATAGAAACAATGCGTGGGAATTTGAAACACAATACCAACAAACGCTATCTCAACTAAAACTAGATGATTTAACGCTTAAAGTAAAAACGCTTTCTGGTGGCCAAAAAAAACGTTTAGCATTAGCACAAGCGCTTTTAAGTAAACCCGATATTTTAATTTTAGATGAACCTACCAATCATCTCGATTTAGAAATGATAGAATGGTTAGAGGATTACTTTGCTAAAACACAGCAGACGCTTTTCATGGTAACGCACGATCGTTATTTTTTAGAACGCGTTTGTAACGAAATAATAGAATTAGACCAAGGCCAACTATACACCTACAAAGGTAATTACTCCTATTATTTGGAAAAAAGAGAAGCCAGAATTGAAAATGAAGCTACCGAAGTTGGCAAAGCAAAACAACTCTTTAAAAAAGAGCTAGAATGGATGCGTCGCCAACCCAAAGCACGTACTACAAAATCTAAAAGTAGAATAGACGATTTTTCTGAAATTAAATCTAAAGCACACAAACGTCGTAACGACCACCAAGTGCAATTAGAAATAAATATGGAACGTCTAGGAAGTAAAATTATTGAGTTTCATAATGTATCTAAATCATTTAAAGATAAAACGATTTTAGATGGTTTTGAATATACCTTTAAAAAAGGCGAACGTATTGGTATTATTGGTAAAAATGGTACCGGAAAATCTACATTCTTAAACCTCCTTACTCAAAGTATGCAGCCAGATGGTGGCAAAGTAGTCATAGGAGAAACAGTTAAGATTGGGTATTACACACAAGGCGGAATTAAAGCTAAACCCAACCAAAAAGTAATCGATGTAATTAAAGAATTTGGCGACTATATTCCGCTAGCAAAAGGCAGACAAATTAGCGCTCAGCAATTGTTAGAACGTTTTCTGTTTGATAGAAAAAAGCAATGGGACTTTGTTGAAAAATTAAGTGGTGGCGAACAAAAACGTTTGTATTTATGTACCGTATTAATTCAGAATCCTAATGTATTAATATTAGATGAACCTACCAATGATTTAGACATTGTTACCTTAAATGTTCTTGAAGATTTCTTAATGGATTTCCCTGGAGTGTTGCTTGTTGTTTCTCACGATCGTTATTTTATGGACAAAATTGTAGACCACATGTTTGTCTTTAGAGGGCAAGGTATTGTAGATGATTTCCCTGGGAATTATTCAGATTTTAGAGCTTATGATAGTAGTCAAACAAAGCAAATTGAAAACACAGAAAAAACAGATAACACCAAAGCTATAAAGAAAAACGAAGCTAATAAACTAGATTATAATGAACAAAAGGAATACAAAAATTTAGAATCTAAAATTAGGTCCTTAGAATTAGATAAAACAGCATTAGAATCTAAATTCAATAATCCAGATTTATCTCAAGACGAAATAGGAAAACTTTCCGCAAAACTCCAAGTGATTATAGATACCATTGAAGAAAAAGAAATGCGTTGGTTTGAATTGTCTGAAAAATTAGAAGGATAGAAGTGTGAAGTGTGAAGTGTGAAGTGTGAAGTAAAATACCATAAATAACTTTGAAACTTTAAAGCTTTGATAGTCTAAAACCTTCAACTTTTCAACCAAAAGAAAATGTACCAAATAAAATCCTACATAAAATTCTTAACCAAAGCCACCAACCAACACGGTGTCCACTCCCCTTTTGTCTATAACTTTGTTACCAAATGCCTTTATGATAAAACAACATATCCAGAATACAACGCTTTAGAAACGTACCGAAATACTTTAAAAGCACATAAAACAGAATTAGAAATTACCGATTTAGGTGCTGGTTCAAAAGTACTCGATTCCAAAAAGCGGAAAGTGAGTGCTATGATTAAGGCTTCGAGTAGCTCAAAGAAGGAATCTGAATTATTATTTAGACTAACAAAACACTTC
This sequence comes from Winogradskyella sp. 4-2091, assembly GCF_045765065.1. Classification (NCBI taxonomy): domain Bacteria; kingdom Pseudomonadati; phylum Bacteroidota; class Flavobacteriia; order Flavobacteriales; family Flavobacteriaceae; genus Winogradskyella; species Winogradskyella sp. 4-2091. Next base: position 9,722 of record NZ_JBJKOD010000022.1, on the reverse strand, counting down.
AAGTTTAAAACTATTTTAGAATTAGGCACCTCTTTAGGCATGGGAACGTATCCGTTATCGCTAGCCAATACAACCTCTCAAATCACAACTATTGAAGGCTGTGCCAACACATCAGCTTTTGCTCAATATGAAATAGAAAAACAAAACATTAAAAATGTTGAATTTATAACAGGAAGTTTCACTGATACAATTCCTAATATAAAAACCGAAAAATTTGATTTTATCTTCTTTGACGGTCATCATAGCAAGGATGCAACTATTCAATATTTTGAAGCCTTATTACCGAAAATCCATAACGATACCGTTTTTGTTTTCGATGATATTTATTGGTCTAAAGGCATGACGCAAGCTTGGGAATATATTAAGAACCATAACACCGTTAAAGTGACTGTAGATTGCTTCCATTTAGGTTTTGTTTTCTTTAGAAGAGAACAAGTAAAAGAACATTTTAAAATTAGATTGTAACATACAAGATACTTTAACGTCTTATAATAAAATTGCTGCAAAACTAGTATCTTGCAGAGCAGCTAAGCAACTAAGACCTTTATTATGAGTGACAACGTCATTGAAATTAGAAATATCATTAGAGATTTTAAATTAGGACAAGAAATTGTACATGTTTTAAAAGGTATCGATTTAGACATTAAACGTGGCGAATATGTGGCTATTATGGGACCTTCTGGTTCTGGTAAATCTACATTAATGAACTTATTAGGTTGCTTAGATACACCTACTGCTGGATCTTACAAGTTAAATGGAAACGACGTTAGCCAAATGTCTGATGACGAACTTGCAGATATTAGAAATACCGAAATAGGTTTCGTGTTTCAGACCTTTAACCTATTACCTAGAACAACCGCTTTAGACAACGTTGCATTACCAATGGTTTATGCTGGTGCTTCAAAAAAAGTAAGAGAAGAACGCGCTACTGAAGTTTTAACAGATGTTGGTTTGGCTGACCGAATGGACCATAAACCAAATCAACTTTCTGGAGGACAAAGACAACGTGTTGCTGTTGGTAGAGCTTTGGTAAATAAGCCTTCAATTATTTTAGCAGATGAGCCAACAGGAAACTTAGATTCTAAAACCGGAACAGAAATCATGGCTTTATTTGACCAAATTCACGCGTCAGGTAACACCGTAATAATGGTTACACACGAAGAAGATATTGCTGCACACGCCAAACGTGTTATTCGTTTAAGAGATGGTATTATTGAGAGTGATACGTTTAATAGCTAATGATAAAAATTCAATTTTAAAATATTCTTCACTTGAGTGTAAAAATGCGTTTAGATATAATAGATTATAATTATTTTAGAAATCATAAATACGCATCAATTTACACTGTTTTTATAATCATAAATGTCTCTATTTATTTTTTAAAATTATTTGATTTAATCATTCTTACTAAACCTTATAGTGTAATATTCGAAATATCGTACGGGATACTATTATTAACCTTTATACTCAATTATTTTTTATTCACAAGAATCGGGAAATTAGAATTAGTAGCCAATAAATTTATAATTCTTCAAAATAACATTTCTGAAACTATAATAACGGAATCGGTAAAATCAATTAAAATAGATCATTCAAGCGGTAATCATTATAACTTAAAATTTAATACCGGATTTAATGTATTAGTAGAAATGAAAAATGGTCAGATTAGCCAGTTTAAGCTGTTTTGTAAAAATCATAATATTGAGATTGAAGCCTCTAATTTTTCAATGCGTCTGAGAAATATTTTCAAGCAAAATCAATCATAACTACTTCTCCGATAATAGTTTTTTCTATTTGAAAAAAAAAAAAAAAAAAAAAAAAAAAATCCTTACCAACCTTTTAAACATTTAAGAAGTGCTCTTTGCAACTTTGAGTCTTTGCTACTTTGCGACTTCACACTTCCAACTTTATAACATTCAATTTTAATCTTCCAAGCCATTCTCTTTGCAACTATGAGACTTTGTACCTTTTTCACAAACTTCACACAAGCAACTTTTCAACTTTCAACATTAAAAACTTAACTTTGATATATGAAAGTATACACAAAAACAGGAGATAAAGGCACAACTGCATTATTTGGTGGTACGCGTGTTCCTAAACATCATATAAGAATAGAAAGTTACGGAACCATAGATGAGCTCAATTCTCACATAGGTTTAATTAGAGACCAAGAGATTAATCAATTGTATAAGAATACGTTGATGCATATTCAAGATCGCTTATTTACCGTTGGTGCTATTTTAGCCACCGATCCAGAAAAAGCACAATTAAAAAACGGAAAAGCACGCTTAAATATTCCTAAGATATCCAATGAAGATATTGAGAAATTAGAAAAGGAAATGGACCTTATGGAAGACAGTCTTCCACCTATGACGCATTTTGTTTTACCTGGAGGGCACCAAACCGTGTCATTCTGTCATATTGCACGCACAGTTTGCCGTAGAGCCGAGCGTTTAGCGTCACATCTTAATGACTTAGAACCGTTTCAACCCGAAACTTTAATGTATATCAATAGACTATCTGACTACCTTTTTGTATTGGCACGGAAGTTGTCTTATGATTTACACGCTGATGAAGTAAAATGGATCCCAGAAAAAAATTCATAAACTTTTAGCCTTTAGATTATGAATAATGCAATATTCCGATCTAAAATTGTTGAATATTATACGTTCTTATTATTAATGATTAATTAATTTAATTTTTTCTTGAATTGTTCAACTAAAGAATTATTTTTGCAAAAATTAAATTACACACGCAATTATGTATTGGACATTAGAATTAGCATCTTATTTAAGTGATGCGCCTTGGCCAGCAACCAAAGATGAGCTTATTGACTACGCAATTAGAACAGGAGCACCTTTAGAAGTTGTTGAAAATTTACAAGCAATTGAAGACGAAGGAGATTCTTACGACTCAATTGAAGAAATTTGGCCAGATTACCCAACTGATGAAGATTACCTCTGGAATGAGGATGAATATTAACATATAAATTTATCACAAAAAAGTCTCTTGCGTTTCTATACCTAAGAGACTTTTTTTATTTTCGGATGCTTTTTTAATTTGAAATTAAATCTGAATCAGATATCATAAATTTACAATTATTAAGATTGTCCACTTAAGGGGATTTTAAGGATGTTTTTTATTTTTAAATAACAGCTTATAATCTTAGCTTACTAACTGAAACAAAAACAAAGATTGAAACCAATCAATCTATTTACAAATATAGAATATGACATTTTTAGATAAAGTACTTAAAATTTTTGTGGGAGATAAATCCCAACAAGATGTAAGTGCAATTAAGCCTATCGTTGAAAAAATAAAATCATTCGAAAAAGCCTTAGAAGCTCTATCACATGATGAATTGAGAGCAAAAACAGCCGAATTTAAAGCCAAAATTGCAGAAGCAAGACAGCCTTTAAACACTAAAAAAGAAGAGCTTTTAGAAAAAGCTCAGGTAACTGAAGATATTGACGAACGTGAAGACATTTACTTAGAAGTAGATAAAATTGAAGACGAAATATATGAAGTAACAGAAGCTGTATTAAACGACATTTTACCAGAAGCGTTTGCCGTTGTAAAAGAAACAGCAAAACGTTTTGTACATAATACTCAGATTCCTGTAACCGCAAATGCGTTTGACAGAGAAATTTCTGGAGAAAATGATTACGTAACCTTAGAAGGAGATCAAGCTATTTGGGCAAATTCTTGGGATGCTGCAGGTAAGCCAATTACTTGGGACATGATTCATTATGATGTTCAACTTATTGGTGGTGTCGCTATGCACCAAGGTAAAATTGCAGAGATGCAAACTGGTGAAGGTAAAACATTGGTAGCTACGCTTCCTGTATACCTAAATGCTTTAGCTGGCAAAGGTGTTCACTTAGTAACGGTAAATGATTACTTAGCAAAACGAGATAGTGCATGGATGGCACCAATCTTTCAGTTTCATGGTATGAGTATTGATTGTATTGATTACCACACACCAAACTCTGATGCACGTCGTAAAGCTTACAATGCAGATATTACATACGGAACAAATAACGAATTTGGTTTTGATTACTTACGTGATAACATGGCACATTCGCCAGATGATTTAGTACAACGTCCACATCACTACGCCATTGTAGATGAGGTAGATTCTGTATTAGTAGATGATGCACGTACGCCATTAATTATTTCTGGTCCTGTACCAAGAGGTGATGAGCACGAGTTTGATGCGCTTAAACCTAAAGTACAGCAAATTGAAGAAGTTCAACGTAAATATTTAGTTGGTGTATTAGCTGAAGCTAAAAAATTAATTGCTGCTGGCGATACTAAAGAAGGTGGTTTTCAATTATTAAGAGCTTACAGAGGTATTCCTAAAAACAAAGCATTAATCAAGTTTTTATCTGAAGAAGGTATTAAGCAATTGCTTCAAAAAACGGAAAACTTTTACATGCAAGACAACAATAGAGAAATGCCTAAAGTAGATGCAGAACTCTATTATGTTATTGACGAAAAAAATAATCAAGTAGAATTATCAGATAAAGGTGTTGAATTCCTATCAGGAAAGGATGATCCTAATTTCTTTGTAATGCCAGAAATGGGAACAGAAATCGCTAAGATTGAAAGCAAAGGTTTATCATCTGAAGAAGAAGCGAACCTCAAGGAAGATTTATTTAGAGATTTCGGAATTAAGTCAGAGCGTATTCATACGTTGAACCAATTACTAAAAGCTTACGCACTATTTGAAAAAGACAATCAGTATGTTGTAATGGACAACAAGGTTATGATCGTTGATGAGCAAACTGGTCGTATTATGGATGGTCGTCGTTATTCTGACGGGTTACACCAAGCCATTGAAGCTAAAGAAAGTGTAAAAATTGAAGCTGCCACGCAAACATTTGCTACAGTAACGCTTCAAAATTATTTCAGAATGTATCGTAAACTGTCTGGTATGACAGGTACTGCGGTAACTGAAGCAGGCGAACTTTGGGAAATCTACAAATTAGATGTTGTAGAAATTCCTACCAACAGACCAATTGCAAGAGATGATAGAGACGATTTAGTTTATAAAACAAAGCGTGAAAAATATAATGCTGTTATTGATGAAGTGGTTAAATTATCTAATGAAGGAAGACCTGTACTAATTGGTACAACCAATGTAGAGATTTCTGAGCTTTTAGGTAAAATGTTAAGCATTAGAAAAATAGACCATAACGTCTTAAATGCTAAGCAGCACAAAAAAGAAGCCGATATTGTAGCACAAGCAGGTAATGCTGGGCAAGTAACTATTGCAACCAACATGGCAGGTCGTGGTACAGATATTAAATTAAGTGATGAAGTAAAAGCTGCAGGTGGTTTAGCCATTGTAGGCACAGAGCGTCACGATTCTCGTCGTGTAGATAGACAATTACGCGGTAGAGCTGGTCGTCAAGGAGATCCAGGAAGTTCACAATTCTATGTGTCTTTAGAAGATAACCTAATGCGTTTATTTGGTTCTGAGCGAATTGCTAAGATGATGGATAGAATGGGCTTAAAAGAAGGCGAAGTGATTCAACACGGAATGATTTCTAAGTCTATTGAGCGTGCACAGAAAAAAGTGGAAGAGAATAACTTTGGTGTACGTAAGCGTTTGTTAGAATATGATGATGTAATGAATGCACAACGTGAAGTGGTTTACAAACGTCGTCGTAATGCTTTACATGGTGAACGTCTTAGAGTAGATTTAGCCAACATGATTTACGATACCTCAGAAGGTATTGCATTGAATAATAAAGATGCTAGCGATTATAAAAACTTTGAGTTTGAATTAATCCGTTACTTTTCAATGGAAGCACCAATTTCTGAAGCTGAATTTGGAAAACTAGGTGCTCAAGAAATTGCAGGTATCATTTATAAAGCAGCTTTTAAGCACTATAGAGAAAAAATGCAACGTGCAGCAGATTTAGCATTTCCTGTGATTGAAAATGTATACGATACACAACGCGATAGATTTAAACGTATCGTCGTACCATTTACAGATGGTGTTAAGAACCTACAAGTGGTTACGGATTTAGAAAAAGCTTACCAAACTAAAGGAACACAGTTAATTAATGATTTTGAAAAGAACATTACATTAGCGATTGTTGATGATGCATGGAAAGTACATTTACGTAAAATGGATGAGTTAAAACAATCGGTTCAGTTAGCTGTACACGAGCAGAAAGACCCATTATTAATTTATAAGTTCGAATCTTTTGAGCTGTTTAAAACAATGATAGACCAAGTCAATAAAGATGTAATTTCATTTTTATTTAAAGGAGAAATTCCACAAGAAACAGCAAATACTATACAAGAAGCTAGAGAACGTAAGCAAGAAAAATTAGAAACTCAAAAAGAAGAGATTCAAAATTTAGATGAGCGTGCTTCTCAAAGCAGACAAGCTGGTGAAGGCGCATCTCGTCAGCAGCAAGTTGTAGAAACTATTGTAAGAGAACAACCAAAAATTGGTAGAAACGATAGAGTGACTATTAAAAATGTGATGAGTGGCGAAGCTAAAGAAGTAAAATATAAGCAAGCCATTCCTTTAATTGATAAAGGCGAATGGGTTTTGGTAGAATAACTAGAATATACCTATTTTGTCATTCTGAACTCGTTTCAGAATCTATAATTTAAAATCCTAATGTAACCCATTAGGATTTTTTTGTACCCATACGGAAAACCATAAAATACAATATAATATTTTGGTTATGTTTATAAAAAATACGTAGATCTACGTATAGAAAACTTGAGAGAAATTATTAATTTTAATGACGAATAAAAACAACTCAAAACTTTAGATAACCTGATTATTTTACGGGATATCGACAATAAAGGTTTTTATATAAGGAGTTGTAGTGCATTTGAGGAAACCGATGAAAAGAATATTATTAATAATAACATTAGTTCTGATTTCGAGCTGTAAATCAGAAAACAAAAATGACAAAAGTCTGACAACTGAACGTCAAGAACCGATTTCGGAAATCCCGAAAGTCAACGACCAATTTCAAGCTTTTATTGACCAGTTTCCAACAAAAACTCTTCCGATAAAAATAAATGGTTGCGCAGATGAAATTCTTGATTTGCCAAAATTAGATATTAGATTGAGTTCTGAATATTCCAAAGACGCTGAATATGAGCATATTTATGGAATAATTCCTTCCAATGGAAACTATATTACGACAATAACACTTGGAGAAGCTGAATGCTTTGTTCCAATTCTGAACACTTACAAACTGAACGGAAAACGAATAGACTCAAAACCGATTAACATAGGTTATTGTGGATTTGACCCTTGTTACGAATGTGTTGAAAATATGACAATCAATTCTGAATATCGAATTTATGTTGCGGATACAATAAAAACATCTGATTGTGATGATAATTTTAATTCAATTTCTGGAACTGAAAAAATAAAAGTTGTCTATAAAGAAGGAAAATTAACTGAAAAGGGAATTATAGAATTGTCAAAAGAAATTGAGAAAAAAATAAAATAAAAACGCACTACAACACCGTATAAAAATAATTGCGGTTTAGTGCTTAATCAAAGGTCGTTGCGTGTTTGTAACGTCTGAATTTCCTTCGGAAATTCCTCGCATACAAACCCGCAACTATTCTTATACATAAACGTTGTAACCAATTAAACCAAACCAACAAACTAATGAGTATATTTAAAGTATTAGAAGATAAAATAAAAAAACAAGTTGAAGATTATACTGAATATTTGTCGGACTTTAAAGGAGATGCTTTAAGAGGTTCTGAATTTATGTTTTACTCGCTTGCGAATATCTTTAATGATAAACCAATTGAGGATATTGAAAACGGAATGGTTGATAGTTCTTATCGAAAAGAAACATATGACTATGGAATTGATGCTGTTTATATTACTGGTTCAAAAGAATTTATTGAACAAATAGATCAGTTAGATAGTTACAACGAAGACACTAAATATAATCTGCACTTATTTCAATTTAAAAGAGGAACAGGCATTTCTCAAGCTGATCTATTAAAGTTCAATAGTGGAATTGAAAAAGTATTAATAGATGAAGATTTAAAAGATACAGATAATCTTTATTTCTATAATAGAATGCAAGATTTGGATGAAATAAAACGAGAGCTTTATCAAACTGTAGATACAAAAAAAATTAAAATAATATGTCACATAGTTTTTGGAGGAGTTGCTGAAAATATAGCTAAAGACAAACTACTTCAAGAAGAAATAGCAAAAATAGAAAACACACTTTCATCTAACGGTTACACGAATTATGAAGTAAGAATTACAGATTGTCAAACTTTAATAAACTCTAAAGCGAACGAAGCAGAAATTACTGATATTATAGAATATGAGAAATCGCTAAAATATATTACTGAAACTTCCGACAATGAAAAACTAAATGGTTTCATATGTATCTTAAAAGGAAAAGAAATTGCAGAACTTGTCAGAAAACACCAATCGTCAATTTTTGAGGCTAATATTAGAGATTACTATAAAAGGAGTGATTTAAATAATAAAATTACTAAAACAAGTTCTAGTGAAGATGAAGCAAAATACTTCTGGAGTTACAACAATGGACTTACAATGACTTGTAGAAGAGTACAGGAACTTCCTAAAGATCAATATAGACTTCACAATATGCAGATCGTGAATGGTTGTCAAACTTCAAACTCAATTTATACCGCTGTAAAAAACAAAGAGAGAGTAGAAGAATTAACAAATAAACTTAAAGGAGGAACAGAATTAACAAAAAAAGAACAAGAAGAACTTGAAAGTAAAACAGAATATCAGTTTAATGAAGACACTTCAATTCTTGTTAAAATAATTGAAACTAAAAAGGATGATTTAATTTATAGAATTACCGAAACAACAAACTCTCAAACACCAATAAAAGCATTCTCACTAAAAGCAAATGATGATATACAATTCTTAATTGAAGAATACCTTTCGAGTAGAGATATTTGCTATGAAAGAAGATTGAATTTTTATAAAAATAAAGGCAAAAAAAATATAGTTAATATTCAAAAATTATTTCAATTATTTACAGCACAAATATTAGTAAAACCATCGCAAGTAAAAACGAGACCAAAATCTATGTTTATCAGTACTTATGATGATGTTTTTCCTTCACCATCAGTAGTTAATATGAACTACGTTCTATATTTAATTCCAATAAAAGTAGATTTATATTTATCAAAAAAAATAAGAGAAATTCAACGTTCAGGTGGTTTAGGAGATGGATATAAAGACACTATTCTTTCTTACGGTAAATTTCATCTTGGATGTCTAATTTTAAGTTCTATTTTGAAAAAAGAATATAGTAAAAAAGGGATTGTAAAAAACGAAGATAAAATATTATCGGAATTAGAAAATAATTTTACAAAACACTTTTCTGATGCTGTTTTAAATCTGGAAAAAATATTAAAAAGCTTCATTGGAAATAGAAAAGAATCAATTATTCCAGGAGTTAGAAAAACAGAATTAGATCAACGATTAATGAGATACGTCAACAATAGAAAATAACTGGTTACAACAACGTATATAATTTATTGCTAGTTCTAGCCTACTTACGAAAATCCTCGCGGATTTTCTATTTGGTTTGTATTTGCTAAATTAGGTGCTTAAAACACGCAACAAACCATATACAAGACCGTTGTGCATAATGTGCCACTCATACTCAAAACGAACTAAATTGAACTGAAAAACAATTTAAAAATAAGAGTTCTGA
>NZ_JBJKOD010000021.1:0-26728 GCF_045765065.1 Winogradskyella sp. 4-2091 | reverse complement strand
ATTAGTACTATTAAGAAAGTTCTATTGGCAATACCTTTTCTAATTTTAACAATAGTGGTTTTTACTATATTCTTGATGATGTTTGAAAAATGGAAAACTTCAAATAAATCAATTCAATTCATAACGAAAGCATTCAAAGTTGCGTTTATTAAAAACCAGTTTCAATTAGAAAATAATTTAGATTTGATATTACCATTATTAAATATTCAAACTTTCCCACACATCCCAATAGAAAATTTTATTTTCAGTGATAGGACTTTTAAAAAATGTAACTTTTACCGATTAAAAAATGTTCAATTTAAATCATGTATCTTTAATACACCCGTATTAAAAGATTGTCATTTAAACAACGTGGTATTTGAAGATACAACCTTTACACCAATGATATATGTAAATTGTAGATTTACCCTTGTCGATTTTATAGATTGCAAATTTCAAGTTTCTGATAATAAATCAAATAAAAAACTTCTGAATGTTAAAGAGAAAAATGATAATATTATTTATTTTAAGGATTGTGAATTCGATATACATTCATTAAATAATATTAAAGAATACATAAAAGTTCACAATTATGTTATTGGTAAAGAAATCTCTGGATCACAAAAATTTATAGAAATGATTTTGTCATAATAATATTTATTCAAATAAGAGTTTTTATTACAATAATGAAAGTTATTTCTACAAATATTGCACAACCATTTACCTTCTTATGGAATGGTAATGAAGTGACCACTGGTATATACAAAAAACCCACAGACAGCCCAATTTTTATTGGTAAAGAGCAGGTACATGGTGATGAAGTTTCAGATAAAAAAGTACATGGTGGAGAGTTTAAAGCATGTTACTTATTTTCTAAAAATCAGTATCCATATTGGCAAAATCTATATCCAAATTTAGATTGGAGCTATGGTATGCTTGGTGAAAATTTAACCATTAGTCATCTCAATGAAAGTGAACTCATTATTGGAGACATTTATAAATTAGGCGAAGCTTTAGTTCAAATTACACAACCAAGAGAACCTTGTTTTAAATTTGCACACAAATTCGGAACCAACGATGTTTTAAAGCAATTTATTGATCATGGTTATTCTGGTACATATGTGAGAGTTTTAGAAGAGGGTTTTGTTAAAAATGGAGATGATTTCAAATTAATAGAACACATACAGGGAAGTATTTCAATTTTCGATTTTTTTAAGTTATTATACACTCGAGATAAAAATAAGGATCATATAAAGTTAATTGAAAATAATGATGCCTTACCGCTTCAGAAAAGACAGCGCTTGCAAAATTTCTTAACATAACATAATAATCAACCATTTAAAAAATGTCAGTTAAATACAATAAAATAGGTGCAAATTATAACGAAACGCGTAAAGCAGACTTGCACTTAACACAGCAATTTATAAAGCATCTTAATCCAAATAAAGATGGTCTATATTTAGACATTGGTTGTGGCACTGGTAATTATACAGACGCGCTTCAAAAAAAAGGGTTTCAATTTATTGGTATTGATCCTTCCATTGAAATGCTACAAATAGCACAAGCTCGAAACAAAGCTATAAACTGGAAAATTGGATCTGCTGAAATTACAGGATTATCAAATCAAAGTGTAGATGGTATAGTGGCAACCTTAACTATTCATCATTGGGCCAACTTAACGCGTGCATTTTCAGAATTAGAATACATTTTAAAACCTGAAGGTAAAATAGTAATTTTCACATCTACACCTCAACAAATGAGTGGTTATTGGCTCAATCATTATTTTCCTAAAATGCTTGAAGATTCAATGTTACAAATGCCAAGTTTAGAGATTGTGAAAGAAGCACTTACCAGGTCTGGATTAAGCATAACAAATACAGAAAACTATAGTATAAAACCCGATTTAGAAGATCAATTTTTGTATTGTGGAAAGCAAAATCCAGAATTGTATTTTGATGAGCAGATTAGACATGGTATTTCATCGTTTAGTGCTTTAGCAAATATTAAGGAAGTAGAAAACGGACTCATTTCATTAAGGCATGATATTGATTCTGGAAAAATTAATGAAATCATTGACTCTTATAAAAACGAATTGGGTGACTATTTATATATCATTGCCCAAAAAGAATCAGATAAAGCTTAGTTGATTTATCTTACCTTTGGTCCTAAAATAAGCAACATAGTGCAAAAGAAAAAAACACATCCTAAAGTAAAAACTGAACTTCATCCTAGAAGTAAACATAGAGAACGCTATAATTTTAAAAAACTTATTAAAAGTTCGCCAGAATTAGCTGCCTATGTTGCACCTAATAAATATGGAGACGAATCAATCGATTTTTTTAATCCAGCGGCTGTAAAAGCATTGAATAAAGCGTTATTAATTCATCATTATAAATTACAATATTGGGATATTCCTCAGCATTACCTATGTCCTCCAATTCCTGGACGAGCAGATTACATTCATAATATTGCAGATCTTTTACAAGGAAATCAGCCTGAAATACCTCAAGGAATCCATATTAAAGGATTAGATATTGGTGTTGGTGCCAATTGTATTTATCCTATTATCGGTAACCATGAATACGGTTGGTCTTTTATTGGCAGTGATACTGACGAAAATGCCATTACCTCTGCAAAAGATATTGAACAAAAAAATCGTAGATTAAAATCGACCTTAGAGATTAGACGACAAGAAAAATCTAACGACTTCTTCTACAATATTTTAAAACCTGAAGAAAAAGTAGATTTTACGATGTGTAATCCGCCTTTTCATGCGTCTTTAGATGATGCTCAAAAAGCAAGTCTAAAAAAATTAAAAAACCTAAAAGGAAAACGACCAAGCAAGGCCCTTTTAAATTTTGGAGGCCAGCAAAATGAACTTTGGACTAAAGGAGGTGAAGCACGTTTTGTAAAAGATATGATTTACGAAAGCAAACATTTTGGCAAACAATGCTTTTGGTTCACTAGTTTAATTTCTAAAGAAGCAACCTTAAAGCCAACTTACAAGATATTACAAAAAGTAGATGCTACTGATGTTAAAACTATAGAAATGGGACAAGGTAATAAGATTAGTCGCTTTGTTGCTTGGACATTTTTAACAAAAAAAGAACAAAAGGATTGGATTGCTGAACGTTGGTAAAATTAATATTCTAATTTTGTCATTCCGCACTTAATGCAGAATAGACTTTAATCTATACGTTAAAATTGATTCTTGCCTACGAAGGTATTCCAGATAACACAAATACAAAACATATGTCATTTAAAGACTTACATCTCATAAAACCTTTATTAAAAGCCATTGACGCTTCTGGTTACGTAGAGCCTACTCTAGTGCAACAACGCGCTATTCCCTTGGTTTTAGACAAAAAAGATGTTATAGTTTCTGCGCAAACAGGTACAGGAAAAACAGCTGCTTTTGCATTACCAATTTTACAGCAGTTGTTTGATAAACAAGATGCTCCAAAAAAGGGTAAAAAAATTAGAGCTCTGATTGTGAGTCCTACAAGAGAATTGGCTGTTCAGATTCAGCAAAACTTTAAAACGTATGCTCAGTTTACTAACCTAAGATCTTTAGTCGTTTTTGGTGGTGCTTCAATTGAACCGCAAATTGACGTTTTAAAAAAAGGCGTAGATATTTTAGTAGCAACTCCTGGTCGACTACTCGATTTACACAAACAAGATTATATTAACCTAGATTATATTGAAACCTTTGTTTTAGATGAAGCAGATTTAATGCTGGCTATGGGTTTTATAGATGATGTAAAGAAAATTGATCGTCTTTGTCCAGAAGAAAAGCAAACCTTATTATTCTCAGCAACTATTCCTTATAAAATTGAAGAATTAGCGAATACGATTCTTAAAAACCCTGAGCGAATAGACGTCACTCCCACGCGATCTGTAGCAAAAGATGTAAGCCAAGTATTGTATTATGTACCTAAACGCAACAAAATTGAATTGTGCTTGCACCTAATGCGTAATACTATAAAAGGTAATGTTTTAATATTTAGACGCACCAAATTTGGCGTCAACAAACTAGAACAAACATTGCTTAAAAATGGTTATACAGTGGACAGTATTCATGGCGACAAAGCGCAAAGCGAGCGCCAAACAGCTTTAAACAAATTTAAAAATGGCTACGTAAAAGTATTAATTGCAACAGATGTTGCAGCACGAGGTATTGATATTAACGAACTCGATAATGTATTTAATTTTGATATGCCAAACGTACCAGAAACCTATGTTCATAGGATAGGGCGAACAGGACGTGCCGGGAATTTGGGTACAGCATATGCTATGTGCTCCGCAGATGAGAAAAGTTACGTAAAAACCATACAGAATGCTATAAACGTACAAATACCTGTTGAAACTGAACATCCTTATCCTTTAGACCCAAAAGCGAAACCTATTGTACACAAAAAACAAGGGAGTAAGTATAAAAAAGGTCGTAAAAGTGAAGCTTCAAAAAAGAAGAAAAAGCGTTGGTATTAATAATTAGATGGTTAGATTAATTAGATTTTTAGAATAAAAAAAAGCACTTAGAATATCTGAGTGCTTTTTCTTTAGATAACATTAAATGAAAGACGTTGTCTTCACTACCATTTATTTGTGATTATAAATCCACTGATTTATCAATCTGAACTTGTTTCAGATACTCAATAAAATGTACTGAATTATCAATTTAGATTCTGAAACGAGTTCAGAATGACAGGTTTTATGATGACACAATTACCGTTAATCTGTATTTTATTTAAGAAAAATTACTCATTAATTTCAATCAGGTCTTTTCCGTATCTGATAATACCATTAATGGAGTTAATCTTAATATTGTTTACATTTTTCCCATAGCTATCTTCATTTTTTAGCTGAAACATTATACCATCTGTTCGCGGATTAGCATTACTAAGATCAAATACTTTATTATCTGTAAAGTGTTTTGTGTGACTTCCATATGTTGTGAGGTTAAAATTCAGATCTTCTGGAAAGAATAGATTAATTTCTGAGTATTCAGTATTCATATCTAGAATTTGGAAATCTTTAGAAAAATTATGGAGTGTAAATTTACTATTGAAATCCACAACCTCAACTTTACTTCCAACTTCGCCAATTTCAACCTTTGTAAATTCAGAATTTATTAATGAATTACTAACTCTTCCGATCGTTAATTCTCTCGTGTTTGCGAAACTATAATTACCTGCTGTGATTTCTTCAACATTGAAATAACCATTATCCACGTCAAAAACATTTAAAACATTACCAATACTTTTAAATTTCAATCTCGAATTTCTAGAATTCATTGTGGTTTTATTTAAAAACTCATCTGTAAAAAAAAGATTAGCGTTACCAAGTGTCATCCTAACTTGGATATGTTCTGGAATAAAGATTATCATTTTTGATATTTGCATCTTATCATTCTTTTTCCATTTCTGTACTCTTGGCTTAATTTTAATAGTACCTAAAAGATCTTTTAAAGTTGAGCGTTCAGCTAAACTGATTTGAGTTAAAACAGAATCAATTGATTTTCTAATTATAGGCTTAATTGTAGTCGTTGTATCTTTCATTTTTGCCAATCGACCAATTAATACTTGCTCCATTTGATACTCTCTGTAGTATCTTGAATTGCGGCTTTTTGAGGTAAAAGTTATTTTGTTATTCTCTTTTTTCCCCGAAACGGTATGACTCTTTAAACTCGATTCCACAAATTTCTTTTTATAGTTTTTAAAAGCCTTTGTATATTTTATATGGACTTTGCTATCATTGGATTTTTTAATTATCGCTGCAGTATTACTTAAATCTAAAACTAAAGTGGTATTTGCATCTGTTGTAAAACTTTCGTCATAAATGATATGAGTTTCATCCATTTTCGCTTCTAATGAGTTTTGAGCAATAATAGGTGCTGACGTGATGAGCGTCAGTGCCAATATTTTAAAAAGTGTTTTCATGTTGTTCGTTTTTTTGATTTAATATTTTGATGTGTTTTTGTATGTCCTTTAATATTTGAAGTCGCGTTTGAAGGTTGTCCACCAAAGCCTCTATAACTAAAATATTATTACTGTCGTTTTTAAATTGCTTTGAAATTTCTTTATAATCCATATCTAACTCATCAAGCTTTTTTCTAAAACGTGTTACCAATTTTTCATCTTCAGTGAGCGCTATGAAACTTTGCCATTCGGTTTCTATATTTGCCAAATATTCTGCTTCTACAGCTTCTATTTGTGCAATTATTGGCTCAGGATCATCTTTATCAATGTCTGTATTAAAAACACTAAAACCAATAGTTAATGCAATGAGTAATATTGCCGCTACACTTAACCAACCGTATGGCTTTCGTTTTGGTTTAGACTGCTTTTTCAGTTGCGTCAAAAACTCAGCTCTATGATTATTAGGAAGCTGTTTTACCTCCTGTTCTTCTTCGTTATTAAATAATTCTCTAATATCTCGCTTCATCGTATTTTACTTTTAACAAGTCTTGTAGTTTAAGTTTCCCTCGTCTAAGATGTGTTCTTGATGTTTTTATAGGAATATCAAGAATCTCTGAAATCTCTTCATGGTCATAACCTTCTAACAGGTATAATTTCACTACTATTTTATGCTTTTCGTTGAGTTGCTCAATGGCAGTTAATATCTCTTGTTTTGAAATTGAACTATCAAATTGCCAATCCTCTTCGTTTGTTATTCTTAATTCTGAAACCTCAACAGCATCAAATTGCAATTGATTTTTCTTTAGAACATCTAAACATTGATTGATAATTATCCGTTTTAGCCAAGCGCCAAAAGTAGCTTCCGGTTGAAAGCTTTCTATATTGGTAAATGCTTTTAAAAAACCTTCTTGCATCGCGTCTTTAGCGTCTTCATCATTATTGAGATATCTACAAGCGATAATAAACATTGCTTGTGCATAAGTGTCATAAACTTGCATTTGTGCAACTTCAATTCCCTTTTTACATAGCTTAATTAGTTTAGTCTCTGTTTGATGCATTGTGTTGATTAGCGGTTTCTATTTTTAAAAACGATAGAATTTATAAAAGGTTTCAAAATATTAATAAAAAGATTGATTTTAACTGAATATGTTTAATTTTAAACTGAATATCAATCAACAACCTTATAATGAGTCAAGATTATAACAAACCAGCGTTTAAAAAACTCCTCGAAAAATTACAAGAAGAAAGCTGGCAACTAGAATTACTGATTTCGGGTTTTGCCATTTTTGGTTTAGTTAGTGCTTATGACCCTTTAAGCATAGCTTCTATAGAAGCAGAAAATAATGGTGTTTTACATGAATTTATTATTGCAATTGTTGGCTTATATTCGTGTGTTATTTTGCTTTTCAATTTACTATTACATGTTTTACTTAGAGGTTTGTGGATTGGAGCTCTAGGTTTACGCTATGTCTCTGGAGATATTGATTACAGTGAATTAAACTACAGTGAAAAATTTACAAAATACTTAAAGAAAAGAGTTGGTTCTTTTGATAGATACATTGCGCGTCTTGAGAATTACTGTAGTATAATTTTCGCTGTTTCTTTTTTATTAATCTTTTATGTACTTGCACTTACCTTTACCATATTAACTATAGTATTAACTGCTGAGTATGTTATAAGTAATGAAAACCTTCCTGGTTGGCTCAGCAAAGCATTAGGAATTCCTTTAATGATTTTTATTGTTTTTGGTATGTTTTTAACCTTCTTTGACTTTATAACCCAAGGCTGGTTAAAAAAGAAAAAGTGGATTTCTCAACTATATTTTCCTTTTTATTGGTTGTTTAGTTTTATAACGTTATCCTTTTTATATAGACCAATTGTATATAATTTTCTAGATAATAAATTTGGTAAACGATTGAGTTTAATTCTATTTCCAATTTTTCTACTAATTATAATGTTGTCGTCATTAAATAATAATTTCTCTAACTATTTTAACGAAAGAAGTAGAGCTACAAGCTATATAACTAGTGACAATAATTATTTAGATTCTATAGATGAAAATGCAGAACTATTTGTAAAGGATGCTGCAATACAATCTAAAATTATTACCAATAATTATATAAATATATTCATTAAATTATCTGAATCTATTGAGGACAATATCTTTAATTTTAACAAAGGATTAAAACCAGATAAAGATTCGAGAGGTATAACCTCTGATGTTGTTGTTGGTTATAATAACGGAAAAAATGATTGGGGAAACAATAGAAAGCGATTAGATAGTATTAAGCAAGATTATGTAAAAACCTTTAATGAATTGTATGACATTAAAATAGATTCATTAGCGTTTAAATCTGATTTTGTCGTTAATAAAAATAAGTTAGGTTTTGAAACCTATATACCAACGAAAAATCTAACACCTGGAAAACATATTTTGCATGTAAATTATAAAACGTTAAAAGAAAAAGATACATTAAACAAAAGATTGAAATCAATACTCTTTTGGTATTATCCAGACTAAAACGTTATTCTTTTCTGAAAATAAAACTTCAGTATTGGTACTTGAATACTAACCATCACAGCCAAAAACACAACCGCATACATAAATGTTGATGAAAACTCAAAAGATATGTTTTCAAACAAATTAAAAGTAATTTCTGATAATTCTAAACGGTCTGTCCAGCTTGCAGTTGTTTCGGCATTTCCCAACATAACATAACCAATTAAGGCCATAAAACTACCTAGAATAATAAACCAAACTGGTTTTGAAATTAATGGTTTATAAACAGTTGTATCAGATTTAGAAATAGCTTCAACCTGAGACATAACATTAGTTGTAAAATCTAAAGAGGGTTGTTCTAAAACATCTTCAGACATTATTTTATCTATAAATTCCTCTATTTTTTTATTATCCTCTTTCATGTTTCAATCTGTTTTCTGGTTTCAAATATTGCTCTAATATAACTGCCAATTTCTTTCGTGCCCTAAAGAGCTTCACTTTTATAGTATTTGCTTCAATATTTATAATCCTCGATATTTCATCTAAGGATAATTCTTCAAAATAAAATAGCGTTAATAATGCACTGCTATCTTCTGGCAACATATTAACACACTTTTTAATTAAAGCATGTTTTTCTTCTTTAATTAAGTTATCTAATGCATTATCTATAGTATCTAATTTATTAAAGGTAAATTCATCAATAGGAACATCATTTATATGCTTTTTATTCTTTTTTATACGGTCTAAACAAGTGTTGTAGGTCACTCTATAAATCCAAGTAGAAAATTTAGAATCGCCTTTAAAATTATCTAATGACTTAAACACTTTTACAAATGTATCTTGCGCTACTTCTTCTGCCTCTTCTCTATGCTTTAACATCCTTAAAGCTAAGGTAAATACTAAATCCTTATAGCGATTTACAAGTTGTGCATACGCTTTAGTGTTGCCATTATTAATAGCATTAATTAGTATTTGGTCGTCGTTGGTGGTCATTATATTAGTATAGACGACAAAACATTATTTAAGGTTACACTTATATAAATATTTATTTTTTTTTACAAAAAGTGTAACCTAAGATTAAATGTTATCGTCATAAGCTATGTAACAATTAAATTTAATCAATTAAAAATCAAACATTATGAATGAAGAAATATTAATCCCTTTAAGTTTATTCTTATCTATTTTCGGAATTGTATATCTATACTTTTCCACCCGAAACAAAGAACGTTTAGCACTTATAGAAAAAGGTGCAGATGCCAGTATTTTTAACATAGGTAAACGATCAAGCTCTTCTTGGAAAGTTGTAGTACTAAATTTAGCTTTTCTATTAATGGGAATTGGATTGGGTGTATTTATTGCGAATATTTTAGACACCTATACAGGTTTAGGTGATGCCGTTTACCCATCTTTAATATTCTTTATGGCAGGCGTTGGCTTGTATGTAGGTTTTACACAAACTAAAAAACATGTAGGTAACGAGTAACTCTTGTAATTTTTATAATTTAAAAACGTCTCATAATTGAGGCGTTTTTTTATGCCTATAAATGATGTATCTTTAAAATCTATAAAACTTAAGCATGTACAAAATTCTATTTACGCTTCTATGTATTGGGCAATTATCTTTTGCACAAATCACTATAAAAGATAGTATTTCTCAATATCCTGTAAGCTACGCAACCATCTCTTTTGGTAATGGGAACGGCATTTTTGCAGATGATGAAGGTGTATTTATTTTTACTGAAAAATTATATCCAGATATTGATTCACTATTTATATCTGCAATAGGATTTAAAGATTTAAATGTTGCTACAAAAAATCTTCCTGAAGTATTAATAATGAAAGCACAATCGCATCAATTAGATGAAGTAATGCTTAACTTTAAAAAAGACAGAAAATTTAAGGAGGAAAAACTAAAACCGTCATTAGATGATGATTATTATAACTGTTGGTTACCAACCATAGAATCTGAAATCGCTGTTTATTTTCCAAAATCTACAACTAAAGATCAAAATCTAAAAACCGTTTTTTTTCCTATTGCATTAGAATCTAAAGATTGGGAAAAACGAAACAAAAAAAACAGTGAGAAAAAGAAATTTTCAACCCTATTTAAGGTGCAATTTTACGATAATAACAATGGTGTTCCTGGCGACGTACTCACTTATGAAACTATAGTATTTAGAGCTACTGAAAAAGATGGAGATGCCTATGAACTTAATGTAGATGATTATAATATACGTGTACCTGATAATGGTTTTTTTGTATCACTACAAGTTTTAGGCTACACGAATAAAGCGGGAAAACTATTACCAAATAAAAAATACAAAGAGATTGAATCTAAAAACGGCAAAATAGTTAAAATACCTACCAATTTTAGACCATTACTTCCTTTTACTAATGAGGTTGAAGGCAAAAACACCTATATAAAACGTGTATTTATCAATGGAAACAATTGGGTTAATTTTGATAAAGGCAACCAATTTAAGTCTAGTTTATTAGATAAAAATTTATTCAATTACGGTATTGGTATTACCTACAAAACATACAAAGATGAATGAGCCATTAGGTCTTTATGTTATGGCTGTTATGTATTGTATTGCTGGAATTATGCATTTTATAAAGCCAAAAGCGTACATGCGTATAATGCCTAACTATTTACCTAAGCATAAAACTCTTGTTTATCTGAGTGGTTTAGCAGAAATACTGTTAG
Organism: Winogradskyella sp. 4-2091; assembly: GCF_045765065.1. Classification (NCBI taxonomy): domain Bacteria; kingdom Pseudomonadati; phylum Bacteroidota; class Flavobacteriia; order Flavobacteriales; family Flavobacteriaceae; genus Winogradskyella; species Winogradskyella sp. 4-2091. Next base: position 15,624 of record NZ_JBJKOD010000021.1, on the reverse strand, counting down.
CTATAGGACTTTGTCTTCCTACTTTAAAGACTATTTCTATTTATGGTATTATTGCCATGTTGGCTGTATTTTTATTGGTACATTTTTATATGTTATCGAGTAAAAAGGCATCTGCAGGATTTCCAAAATGGCTATTATTATTTCGTTTACCATTACAATTTGTATTGATGTATTGGGCTTGGACATATATAAACTAATCGCTATTGAAAACCACAACGTCTAAAAAGATATTACCTATTATTATTTTCTCGCAATTTTGCTGTACTTCTTTGTGGTTTGCAGGTAACTCAATTATAGATGATTTAATTGTGTTTTTTCAATTAAGACCTGAATCCTTAGGCTACATCAGCTCTTCGGTTCAGTTTGGTTTTATAGTTGGTACTTTTATTTTTGCCATTTTTACGCTTGGTGACCGCTTTTCTCCGTCACGAATTTTCTTCATTTGTTCAGTGTTCGCTGCCATCTTTAATATTGGTGTATTATACGAAAACAACACTATGACAACATTACTTTTATTTCGGTTTTTAACTGGCTTTAGTTTAGCTGGTATTTACCCAATAGGTATGAAAATTGCTGCAGATCATTTTGAAAAAGGACTAGGAAAATCACTAAGTTTTTTAATTGCTGCTCTGGTTTTAGGAACCGCATTTCCGTATTTAATTAAATCGTTTAATCTAGATTTAAAATGGGAATTGGTTATTTGGGTCACATCTTCCTTAGCTCTATTAGGAGGCGTTTTAATTTTTGCATTAGTACCAGATGGTCCTTATCAAAAATTAGTTCAAAAATTTGAAATGTCTAAAATTCTAAAGGTATTTAAGGATGAATCTTTTAAATCTGCAGCCTTTGGCTACTTTGGTCATATGTGGGAACTTTATGCCTTTTGGACTTTTGTACCTGTTTTGCTAATCACACATTCGCAATTACATCATGTGACATTAAACATTTCTTTGTTTTCGTTTATTGTTATCGCTTCGGGCGCAGTATCATGTATTATTGGCGGTTTTCTATCCAAGACTTATGGTATAAAAAAAACAGCTTTTTTTTCGCTTAGTATTTCTGGCATGTGTTGCCTACTCTCGCCATTACTTTTTATGGTAAACTCTAGTTTTATTTTTATAGTATTTCTTGTAATTTGGGGAATGGCAGTTATTGCAGATTCTCCATTATTCTCTACAATGGTTGCTCAAAATTGTGATGCTAATGCAAAAGGTACTGCACTTACCATAGTTAATTCTATTGGTTTTGCTATAACCATTATTAGTATTCAGCTGCTCAACGTTTTATTAGCAAATACAAACTACACACCTTACGCTTTTATGGTATTAGCTCTTGGTCCCTTTATTGGTTTAATTTACTTGAAGAGGTCTTAAATTATTCAATCTCAAAATCAAAATACGTTTTTGGAAAAGGTTCCCAACGCAATGTAAAATGCCACCACTCTTTTGGGTAGTTTCTAAAATTGTGTTTTAACATCACAGTCTTTAAAAGCTGCCTATTTTTACGTTGTTCCTCTGTTAAACCTTCATGCGCAACCCAAGATTCTTCGCCAAAAAAATCAAAAGGACTTCCCATATCGAGAGGCTCGCCTGTTTCACCATCTGAAATGGTCAAATCTAAAGTACTGCCTCTACTATGCCCAGATCGTGAAGCGATGTAACCAGATTTAAACAAGTTTCGTTTATTGACTTCAGGATAAAACTGTTGCTTTTTTAATGTATCATTCAAATCTTTTGCCCATCGAATAAAATGATTAACAGCGCGCTGTGGTCTATAACCATCATAAACCGTTAGACATAGATTTTGATTTTGTAACTCTTCTTGCACCAATTTTAACTTCTCAGCAGCAGCTTTGGTTAGAATTAATCGATTTGCTTTATAGCCATCAATGGAGTCGCCAACAAAATTGTTTTCAGAAAAATACCGCAATTCCACATTTAAATCCGGAATCACAGTTTCTACATAAACAAAACCTTCTGGTAAAGATTGTTTTAGATTGAAACCTAATGTGATTAACAAAAGACTTCCAATAAAAAAGAGTGTTTTATAATTCATATCGATTACTAAATTAATCAAAAAACAGATGCTGTAATTAAATTATATACGCAAACCTTCTATTTAGGATTATAATCAGGTATAATTATTAGGAAAGAAAGAGAAATGAAGTTGATAACCTCATAAAAACAAAAAACCGAGATCCCTCAATCTCGGTTTTAGTTTTATTTGCTTTTTTACTATGCTGGTAGATTTAGGGTCTCTAATTATACACAACATAAAACAAATATTAATTAATTAATCCATTGAACTAAAAACTAAATTTCTAGTACATGTCAAATATATAACTCATTTTGAAATCACACGTCAAAAAACACATTTAATCGTTGAAATACACATAATTTTAACATTACAAGACGAAATAATGCTTTTTACCGATTAAATACCAATTTTATATTGTGTTTATTTCACGATAAAATCATAAAATTAGATAAATTTCGTTGCTAATATTGAGATTCAATTCTAATTAATATAACTTTATACAACTTAAATAAAATACAAATGAAAGCTTATATTATCATTATCTTATTTTTAGTGTCTTCAGTTGGTTTTGGTCAAGACAACTTCTTTTCAGAAGAAGAACTTACAATAACCAAACATATAGATGGGACATTACTAGAACCTCTTGTAGATTCAAAACAAATAAATCTTGCTATTATTATTGCAGGCTCTGGTCCTACTAACAGAAATGGAAATCAAAATTTTCTAAAAAATAATTCCTTAAAAAAATTAGCAGAAAGTCTATCTAATAATAGTATTGCCACATTTAGGTATGATAAGCGTATTGTAAAACAAATTTTAAAAAATGATGTAGACAATGATATTATGTTTGATGATTTTGTCAATGATGCCTCTGATGTCATAGACTATTTTAAAGCTAAAGGAAAATACAATAAAATATATATCATAGGTCATAGCCAAGGGAGTTTAGTTGGTATGCTAGCTGCAAAAGATAAAGCAGACGGTTTTATTTCACTTGCAGGTGCAGGTAACAATATAGGAGACGTACTTGTAGAACAGGTCACAAAAATGGCACCAAAGTTAGGTGTTGAAACACAGCGTATTGTAGACACTTTAAAAACAGGAAAAACAACTACGGATTACCCCAATGAACTAGCATCATTATTTGGGCCAAATATTCAGAAATTTATGATGAACTGGATGTCTTACAACCCAACTGAGGTTATAAAAACATTAGACATGCCAATTTTAATTGTAAATGGTACTAAAGATCTTCAGGTATCAGAAGACGAAGCGCAATTATTAAAAAAGGCGAATGATGAAGCACAATTAGAAATAATTGATAACATGAACCATGTGCTATTTGAAATTGAAGGTGATGATTTAGAAAATTCAAAATCTTATAACGAATCGTTCAGACCATTATCACCTCAACTTATAAAATCTCTTACAGATTTCATTCAGTCTTAAACCATCCAAAATTATATAATATTTAAAAGCATCTAGTTATATACATGCTTTTTTTTGTTCCAAAACTTTCTAAAATGAAAAAGCATCCCAACCACGAGATGCTTTTTTCTAACTAACCAACCAAATGTAATGAGACTACTCTGTAGTAGTGTTACCTCTCGATAACTAAAGTAATTTTCATTACGTTTAGTATATTACAAATGCTGTGCCAAAGTTTAAATTATTTATTTTTTAATAAAACTGTAACATTTAAATCTATTTGCACACTAACATTATAAGTTATATCTTTATGATATTATTTTAATATCATAATAAATTATAATATTTATTAACTAATTAAACTTATAAATTATGACAGAAGAAAAAATCATCGTTCCGGCAAATGGCTATTTAATGCTATTCTTATTTTTAATATTATTTATTGGAAGCATTGCCCTAATACCAATCACTAAAACAGGTTGGTCAATATTTGGTATTGTTGCTGCATTAGTACTCGCTTTTGGTTTTTTAATGGTACAACCAAATGGATCGAGAGTTTTACTCCTATTTGGTAAATATGTAGGTACTGTGAAAAAGAATGGTTTCTATTGGGTAAACCCATTCTATTCTAAAAAGAAGATTTCTTTAAGAGCTAGTAATTTTGATAGTGAACGCTTAAAGGTAAATGACAAATTAGGAAATCCTGTAATGATTAGCACTATCCTAGTTTGGCGAGTACATAATACGTACAAAGCAGCTTTTGAAGTCGATAATTACGAAAACTTTGTACGCGTACAGACTGATGCTGCTGTACGTAAACTAGCAAGTATGTATCCTTATGATAACTTTGCAGATGAAGGCTTAGACGAAGATATTACACTTCGTTCTAGTGTAAATGAAGTGAGTACTGCCTTAGAAAAAGAAATAGACGAACGTTTATCTATTGCAGGTATTGAAGTGCTAGAAGCAAGAATTGGTTACTTAGCTTATGCAAATGAAATTGCAAGTGCTATGCTAAAACGTCAACAAGCAACAGCAATCGTAGCTGCAAGACATAAAATTGTAGAAGGTGCTGTGAGTATGGTAGAGATGGCAATTGAAGAACTGAATAAAAAACAAGTTGTAGATTTAGATGAAGAACGAAAAGCTGCTATGGTAAGTAATCTTATGGTTGTACTTTGTGGCGATAAGGACGCTTCACCAGTTTTAAATACAGGAACCTTAAATCATTAAAATATGAAAGAGTATAAAGTAATTCAACCAAAATTAGGTTTTAAAAACAGAATTCAAAAATATGGAGACCTTTTAAATCAATATGCAAGAGAAGGTTGGGAAGTGAAACATATAGGACATAATTCGCCTTTAGTTATATTTGAACGCGATAAAAACAGATAATGAAAATTTTCAACGAAGAGCAACGCTTTAATCAAACCTGGTTAATTATTCTAATACTAATTGGCACTTTGATTCCTTTAGGAATTATGGCAAAAGAATATACAACCAATCCGAGTAGTTTCTCTACATCAGATATCATAGTGTTTACTAGTGTTATTTTAGTATCGGCAAGTATCATTTTTATCTTTAAATTAGATACTAGAATTGATGACGATGGTATTCATTATAAATTCTTTCCATTTCATTGGAGTTTTAAAGTTATTCGGTGGAATGAGATAGAAAAAGTTTATGTGAGAACCTACAGTGCAATAAGCGAATATGGTGGTTGGGGATTGAGAGGTAGCTCACTTTGGAAATCATCTAAAGGTAAAGCCATAAATGTCTCTGGAGATATTGGCATACAATTAGAATTAATAAATGGAAGAAAACTTTTAATTGGTACTCAAAAAAGAACTGAAGCCATTAGTGTGCTAAAAACCTATAAAGAAAAATTAAAATAATTATAATGTCTAAAAAGAAAGCCTTTGCGTTACGAATGAATGAAGACATGCTGAAAGCAATTGAAAAATGGGCTTCAGACGAGTTCCGTAGCACCAATGGCCAAATAGAATGGATGCTAATGCAATATCTAAAAGAAAACAATAGACAACCTAAACCAAAGGATAAACCCAATGAAAAAAAGTGATCGGAAACGGTCACTTTTTTAGTTTTTAATTTTTGTATTTTGCGATTAATAAACGCCAAAATATGAAATCCCTTATAAAAACTTTATTACTACTTTCTGTAATCCTCTTTAGCATTAATATTTCGTTTGCTCAAACCCTTACTTTTGAAAAACCGAGTTCGAGCCATTCAGATGTATTTACAATTCCTGTAAAAATAGATTCTATAAGTTTCAATTCTTTTAAAATTGATTTAACTATAACCGATGATCTTGCTGATATTGTTCAATTTATTCCAAATAAAAAACTAGCAAAAGGTACTTTTAATTACAACGTAAATGACAAAGTGCATTCTATAGAATATGTTGGTTATTCTAATCTTACTTATGAGAAAAAGTCGGCATTATTTGATATTGTTTTAAAAACAGAAGGACGCTTTAAGGATGTAGAACTCCTAAATATAGCATCGAGCAGTTTTTTATTAGATCGAAATTTAATTCCACTTAAAAAGAAAAAAATTGAAAAGGCAACAGCCAATCAGTGGGTTTTATTTAAAAACGATGCTATTGTTTTTGGTTTATTAATGATTGCCTTAGGTTTGGTGTTTTTTACTGAATCTAAGAAAACCGGATTTTGGCCTAAGTTTTACAAAATAGTTCCTGGTTTATTAATGTGTTATTTAATTCCAGCTATATTTAATTCCTTAGGTTTAATTTCAGATAAAATCTCCGAAAGTTACTTTATTGCGAGTCGCTATTTATTGCCAGCATCATTGGTGCTATTAACATTAAGTATAGACTTAAAAGCAATTTTTAATTTAGGCTGGAAGGCATTGGTAATGTTTTTTACAGGTACAATAGGTATTGTAATTGGAGGACCAATTGCTATACTCCTTATCTCTTCATTTTCTCCAGAAACAGTTGGAGGCGTAGGTTTTGATGCCACATGGAGAGGATTAGCTACATTAGCAGGAAGTTGGATTGGTGGAGGAGCCAACCAAGCTGCTATGTTAGAGATTTATGAATTTAATCAAGAACTTTATGGTGGAATGGTATTAGTTGATATCGTTGTTGCTAATATTTGGATGGCCATAATCCTTCTTGGAATTGGAAAACGAAAGAAAATAGATAAATGGTTTAAAGCAGATAATACAGCCATCGATGCCTTACAGAATAAAGTACAAGCATTTAGTGATAAAATTACTAGAAACCCATCACTCACAGATATTATTGTAATATTGGCTTTTGCATTTGGTGCTGTTGGTATTGCGCATTTTGGTGCAGATCATATTTCCGTTTACTTAAAAGATAATTTTGAAGCTGTAAGTAATCCCAAAAGCGCGTTGTCGTCATTTGGTAGTGGTTTCTTTTGGCTTATTTCTATTGCAACTTTAATTGGTGTTTTATTATCATTTACAAAAGCTAAAAATTATGAAGGTGCAGGTGCGAGTAAAATAGGTAGTGTATTCATTTATATTTTGGTTGCTACTATCGGAATGAAAATGGACTTGGGCAAAATTTTTGAAAACCCTGGATTAATTTTAATTGGTTTAGTTTGGATGACAATACATGCTATTTTACTCATTTTAGTTGCTAAATTAATTAAAGCACCATTTTTCTTTTTAGCCGTAGGAAGCCAAGCTAATGTTGGTGGTGCTGCTTCTGCTCCTGTGGTGGCTGCTGCTTTTCATCCATCTTTAGCAACCGTTGGTGCTTTACTAGCTGTCTTTGGTTATGTAGTTGGTACTTATGGCGCAATTCTTTGTGCGGAACTTATGAAAATTGCAGCAGCAGGTTAGTTTTTTTAAAACAATTATAAGATATTTACGCACTTAATTATTTATCAAAATATGACAAAATTAAACAAAGCCTTAACGCTCATTATCTTAACAATTTTGGCCGTGTCTTGCGCTAAGGAGAGTGAGGCAACATTCACACTAAAAGGAAAAGTAAAAGGTTTAAAAAAGGGTATTGTCTATCTTCAAAAAGATGGCGATTCTACTATTATAAATTTAGATTCTGTGGTTATTAATGGACAATCAGAATTTAAGTTGCATACCGATTTAGAAGAACCAATTATTCTTTATTTAAAATTGTTTAAGAATGATGGTGAAGAGCATTTTATACCATTTTTCGCTAACAAAGGGGTTACCGAAATCAATACAACTTTAAAGAATTTTAATTATGATTCTGAAATAAAAGGCTCTAAACAACAAGAGTTATTAGCGGAATATATAGAAGTGATGTCTAAATTTAACGATCAAAATTTAGATATGTTGGAGGCTCGTTTTTTGGCACAAAAAGAAAACGATAGTATAGCTGTTGACTCTTTAAATAGATTAGGAGACAACATGGTAAAGCGTAAATACGCATATACTATACAATATGCTATGAATCATAAAGACAATGAAATTGCACCTTACTTGGCTTTGTATGAAGCCAGGAATGCAAATCCTATTTTTATAGATTCAATTTATAATAGTTTAACACCAGAGATAAAGAATTCACTGTATGGTAAAAAGCTAAACGAAGCTATTGCTAATAGAACTACTACGGAATAGTATAAGTTTTTATTTTATTGTAATAAAACAAAAAATCCAATCATAATTTAATGATTGGATTTTTATTTTTTAAGAGCCGATGGAGGGACTCGAACCCACGACCTGCTGATTACAAATCAGCTGCTCTAGCCAGCTGAGCTACATCGGCAAAAAAGAGTTTGCAAATTTAAAATAGATATTCAAATTTGCAAAACAATTTATTTTAATTTATTAATTTTTTCAATAAGATTCTTCCCTTTTGATTCAAGGTCATTGTTTATTGCTTTAAAGTGCGCTTTCTTATCTTCTACATTTCTATCGTTTACACGAGTAATTAATTCATCAAAAGTAACAATAGCTTCATCTATAATAGCTTCACTCTCTTTGGTTGGTTTTGCAGTATTAGTTAATTCCCATACATATACTGCTTCAATAATATCACCTAAAACGTAATTTATATCTTTCTTTAAATCTCTTTTATTCGCCATAATATTTATTTTTTTATCGTTTACAAAAGTACTAATTCCTTTTAGTTATATAACTAAGTTAAATTTACTTTCTCAAGAAGTTTTACACGTAAACTTCTAGCAACTTACCGTAGTCTGTTTTTAATTTAAAATCTTTAATCTCAGCTGGCATAAGGAGTGACTCTCCTTTTTTAATAGTTTCTGTAAAATCTTCAGTGATTATTTCCACATTACCATCTACACACATATAGATAATAAATGAGTCAAACGTATTTTGCTTAATTACTTCGGTATTTAATTCTAATATATTTGTTGTAAAAAAAGGACATTGTACCATCTTATTAGATGTGTTCTTGTTTAAACTATAATCAACTTTAAAATCGTTTTTTAATTCAAATTTAAAAGCATCAATAGCTAAATCATTATGTAAGTCGCGCTCATTACCATCTTTATCTACTCTATCCCAATCATACACGCGGTATGTGACATCACTAGTTTGCTGAATTTCCGCCAACATAACTCCTGCGCCAATGGCATGTACTCTTCCAGCTTCAATAAAATAAGTATCGCCTTCGCTTACTTTATCAAAATTTAAAATTTTGGTAAGCGTTTTGTTTTTTAAGTGTTCTAGATAAGTTTCTTTATCCATGTCTCTGTTAAAACCTACAATTAGATTTGCATCTGTTTCGGCTTGCATTACATACCACATTTCTGTTTTACCAAAAGAATTATGTCTTAAACTTGCCAATTCATCATCTGGATGTAATTGTATACTTAAATCCTCTTTAGCATCTATGAATTTAATCAGTAACGGAAAATCAGCACCAAACCGATCCCAGTTTTTATTCCCTAACAAACTTGACGTATACTCATTAACTAAATCTTGAAGAGATTGCCCTTTTAAACTTCCATTAACAACAATAGAAACATCATCTGGTACTGTACTTATTTCCCAGCTTTCTCCTAAAGATTTAGAATTAGAATCTTTATTAAAATGTTTATGCAACTTTTCTCCACCCCAAATTTTATCTTTTAGAATAGGTTGAAATTTTAATGGGTATAGAGGATTTTTCATAGTGTTATTGGCCCGAATAGGTTACAAAGTTACGAGGTGTTTCATATAACGTTATTTCAAGATGAAATTTTGTATCTAATTTCTTCTTGATTTTGTCGTAAATGACAACTGCAATATTCTCTGCAGTTGGGTTTAAATCTTCAAATTCTGGTACTTCTACATTTAGATTCTTGTGATCAAAGGCATCTTCAACTTCAGATTTAATAATATCTTTTAAAATTTTCACATCAATAACATAACCTGTTTCAGGATCTATTTCTCCCGTAACACTCGCAATTAATTCATAATTATGACCATGAAAGTTCGGATTATTACATAAGCCAAATACTGCTTGGTTTTTCTCAAAATTCCAATCTTTTCTATATAATCGATGTGCTGCGTTAAAATGTGCTTTTCTATGTACAGTAACCTTCATTATTTGTTTACGTTTATGAATTCATAAAACTTCTCGAAAATAATCTTAAACCACGCTGTATATACTTGTGGATTTTCAATCATATCTAACTTAACAGCATCTAATTTCATCCATTTCCATGCCATTACTTCCTCGTCATTAACTGAAGGTTCATCATTATAATAACCTACCATAACATGATCATATTCATGCTCAGTAAGACCGTTATCAAATGGTGCTTTATAGATAAACGATGTTTTCTCTTCTAAATTGGTAACAAATCCCATTTCTTCTTGCAAACGTCGTTTCCCTGCTTCTAAATTCGTTTCACCATTACGTTGATGACTACAACAGGTATTAGTCCATAACTCTGGAGAATGATATTTATGCGCTGCACGTTGTTGTAACATCAATTCATTTTTATCATTGAACACAAATACTGAAAACGCTCTGTGTAAAAGCGCTTTTTCATGCGCTTCCATTTTGGGCATTAAACCTATTTGGTTATCATTTTCATCTACTAAGATGACTTGTTCTTCTGTCATTCTGTAAAATTAACATCTTAATTATAAAAAAAAGTAAAGGATTTCATAAAAATAGCCGTTTAAATAATTAAACGGCTATTTTATTCTAGTAGATAAAGAAAAAATTAATCTTTATCCTCCTCTTTATCTTCACATGTTTGTCCATTTATACTAGTTATAATAAACTCACTACGTCTATTTAACTGGTGCTCTTCTTGAGAACAATTAGAATCATTAGTAGGTTCACATCCACAATCGTTAATTAAGCGAGATTCGCCATAACCTTTAGCCGTTAAACGTTCTGCGTCAATTCCCTTTTCAATTAGATATGCTCTTGTAGATTTTGCTCTTCTATCTGAAAGTTTTTCATTATAAGAAGCAGGTCCTCTACAATCTGTATGACTACGAATATCAATATGCATTGTTGGGTATTTATTTAATACCGCCAATACTTTTTGAATCTCAATTTCTGCATCATATCTAATATTAGATTTATCGAAATCAAAATAAATAATTGGGATATCTAATACTTTCGCTAAATCATCACAAGGTTCAATTTGCTGCTCATCTTTCTCAATCAATAACTCCATTTTCAACTCCTGATTTTTATTTGGAGTCGTAAATCGTTGTTCATCTGAGATGTATTTGTCTTTCTCAACTCTAATTAGATATTCTTTTTCTGGATCTACATCAAATTTAAAATAAGCATCATCTCCAACGATTTGGCGATCTATTTCATTTCCATCTTTATCTAATAGAATAACAGTAGAATTAGGCAATAATTCTTCGGTATTAACATCTTGAACAGTACCTTCTACTATAAGTTTTATCTCAGGAATTTCGAAAGTATAAATATCATCACTTCCCTTTCCTCCTTCTCTGTTAGAACTGAAATAAACACGTTTTGTTACTAAGTTTTCATAATACCCAAAATCATCCCATGGACTATTTACTGGTTCACCAACGTTTTCAATAGGAAAGTTACGATTAGAACCTCCCGTTACTTTTTGATCTGCACCTTTAGATACAAATACATCTAAACCACCTAAACCAGGAAAACCAGTTGAAGAATAATATAAATCTCCATTAGTATTTATAAAAGGAAACGATTCTTGACCTTCAGTATTAATAGAACTTCCTAAATTTTCAGGTTCTCCTAATGTGCCATCTTCATTAACATCTACTACAAAAATATCTGATTGGCCGAAAGTTCCTGGCATATCTGAAGCAAAATATAATTTTGTTCCTAGTAAATTTAATGCTGGATGCGCTACACTATAATCTAAACTATTGAAATGTATTTTATGGATATTATCCCAATTTCCGTCCTCTCCTAATGTAGCTCTATAAAGTTGCAACCTATTAATACCTACTGCATCTTCTTTATATCTTGATTTGAAATAATTATTACGAGTAAAAAACATATACTTTCCGTTTGGAGAGAATACCGCACTAGATTCATGAAACTTAGTATTTACATTTTCGCCTACACTTTTAACTTCGGCAAAAGTGCCATCTTCCATTTTTTCAACGGTGTAGAGATCTAAATACGGTTCTTCATTCCATCTGTATTTTCTTCCACCGCCTCGTGCTGAAGCAAATACAATTCCATTTTCGTACTCTGTTGTACCAAAATCAGATAATTCCGTATTGATTTCTAAATTTACAATTTCAATATCATCTCTACTCAATTCTTCAATCGCAGATTTATAATCTACCTTCGAAACAAAGGCTTTACCTCTTAAATCGTTAGGTTTTAATGTATTAAATTTCTCCATCCATTTATCAGAACCTTCATAATCTTTAATACCTTTTAAGGCTAAAGCATATCTAAAATAGTATTCTGGATCAATAACCTCATTGAGTTTCATTAATTCTCCATACCATTTAGAAGCTTCTTCCATTTTATTTTGGAAGTAAAATGAATTGGCCAACTTTTGAAATAAATCCGCAGACTTATAGCCATTATTTGCCACTTCCAACAAGACTTCACTTGTTTTTACATAAGCGAAATCTCTATAGTCATCTTTAACACTTTGTATCTTTCCATTTTGCCCAAATGCACTAGAAGAAATTACAATTACAAAAGTTAATAATATATATTTTGATACTGTTTTCATAGTCATATTTTTAGAAGAAACGTGGAGATAAAATTCTACCTAACCTTTTTACTTCAAATCTTAATGTTACTTCGTGTGTTCCACTATTATAATTATTTAAACCTGTTGATGTCATATCATAACTATAACCAATAAACATACCTGGAGTTACTTGGAAACCCGCTAAAGCACTTACTGAATCATCCCATCGCCATGCTAAGCCTAAAGTTAATTTCTTTTGAAACCAAAAATTTGCCGATAAATCTGCAATTACTGGTGCGCCTGAAACTCCTTTTAATAAAAATGCAGGTTTTAATTCAGTGGTTTCACTAATATTAAACACATAGCCACCAATAAGGTAAAAGTGCATACGTTCTGTTGCTACTGACTCTGTATAATCATCATAATGATCTGTAGTGATAAAATTAGGAACGGCTAAACCTAAGTACCACCTGCGTGTGTGCATATATAAACCAGCACCAATCATTGGAGAAATAAGATTTATATTATCTTCAAAGGTTGGATCTGTATTTCTAAAACGCCCTTTACTCCAATCCGTATCTAAGATATGTAAACCTCCTTTTACACCAAAAGATAGCTTTAAATCTTCTGCGTTTAACGGAATGGTATAAGACACGTTAGCATCAATAAAAGATTCCCTTGCTGGACCTAAAGCGTCATTTACTATATTTAATCCTAAACCAATTCGCTCATTTCTTAATGGCGAATGAATACTTAATGATTGTGTTTGTGGTGCTCCATCAATCCCAACCCATTGAGATCTGTGTAAACCTACAACACTCAAAGTTTCTCTTTGACCAGCATAAGCAGGATTCACGCTTAATGTATTATACATGTAATGGGTATACTGCGGATCTTGCTGTGCAAAACTAATAGTACTAATTAGTAAGAATACTAAAACTATTAATCCTTTTATTTGTGATGATTTATGTATCATTTTAAAATATATTATAATTAAGTACTAATTAGTTTTTTCTATTAATATATAGCCAACCTACTCTCGGATCTGAACCATCTCCTAAATCCAGCACATAATAATATGTACCTACTGGTAACTCATCAGATTGATTAATTACTGCTCTTCCGTTTGATATGCCTGTCCAATCATTTAAATAACCGTTTTTGCTATAAACGATATTACCCCATCTATTATAAACTTCTAACTTATTATCAGGGAAACGCTCAATGCAGTCAATCACAAATGTTTCATTTATACCATCACCATCTGGTGAGAACTCATTATAAATGGTTAAACATATTGGATTAACAGTTGCATCATCTTCATTATTACTTGGATTTTCATCTGTTCCACCAACTGCACTTTGTACATATGCCGTATTTAAGTAATCACCAAATCCTAGAACTTCCACTGTAATTTGAAGAATTCCTATTTCATCAGGATCTAATTGGTTTATAACCCATTCACCATTTACAACTGAATATGAGGCATCTGGTTCAAATGGTATGAAATCAATCAATGGTTCACCCGTATTTGGATCTAATGCAATTTCGTAACCACTTGGAATTTGCTCATCTATAACAATATTAGTAGCTGTTACATTTCCGATGTTTGCTACTTCAATTGTAAAGGTTACCAAATCACCAATTAATGGTCGCGTTTCATCAACAACCTTAGTTACTTCTAAATCAAAAATTGAATTTAGTATCACTACAGTAGGATCATCTGGTTCTCCGTCACCATTATCATCATTATTATTATTATCCGTAGGATCATCACTTGTATCGATGATATCATCAGAAGGATCATTTATATCACCACCTGGTTGCTCTCCTCTTACGGATGCTGTATTTGTTACAGTTCCTAAGTCAATATCTTCTTGAGTTATTAAATAAGTTGCTGTATACGTATCATTATCTATTTCGCCTGGAAGCAATTCTAAAATTGGTCCTCCTACTAAATTTAGATTAGGTAGGTTGTCTTCAACTACAATATTAGTTAAAGTTACGTTTCCTGTATTTTCAACAATGAATACATAATTAATAATATCATCTACACCACCAGCTATTCCATCACCATTAGTATCTTCTAAAGGCAATATTGTTTTAATTAAACTAATACTAGGTTCTGATGTTATAATAATCTCAGTTGGATCATCCTCTAAATTACCATCATCATCATTACCATCATCACTAGTATCAGATACTGTAGTATCGTCAGGACTATCACCACTTGCAACAACACTATTTTGGAAACCACCAACATCAATTACGTCTTGTTCAATACTGTATGTAGCAGTATAGGTAGCTGTTTCACCAACCAGTAATATACCTTCTACACTACCCATTGTTGAAGGACTTACAAAATTTGGCCCTGTAACGAAAGTTAATATGTTACCATCCAAATCTGTAAATGTATCAACAATAGCAACATTGTCTAAAGTGACATTACCTGTATTTGTTACCGTTATAGTATATGTAATTTCATCATCTAAACTTGCACCTGTTGGTAATACATCATTAGTAATTTCAAATGTTTTTACAACCTCAATACTTGGATCTGGTAATGGTGTTACCGTTGGATCATTTGTTGGATCACTATCTGTTGTTCCGTCGCCATCTGGTGTTTCTATCGCCTCGTCTCCTGCATCGGATACATCACTAACATCATCCGTACCACTTGGACTATCTCCAGTTGCACTTGCACTATTCTCAATATAACCAGCATCTATATCAGCTTGCGTAATCGTTTGCTCTGCTGTTACAGTGACACTGTCGCCTGGTGCCAAACTTGCTATTGGACTTCCAGTAATTGAACCTACATCTGCATTCGCATCTGTAATTTCTATGTTAGTAATGGTCACATTACCTGTGTTAGTTACAACGATATCATAAGTAATAACATTATCTAAGTATCCTATTGCGCCTTCAGACGAAATATTATTCACAGTTTTTGTTACAGTCAGTTCTGGATTATCATCTAAAATAGTTACCGTTGGATCATTCGTTGGATCATTATCATCTG
>NZ_JBJKOD010000020.1:0-34791 GCF_045765065.1 Winogradskyella sp. 4-2091 | reverse complement strand
TTACGTTCAAAAAAGTAGTCAAATAAATTTTCTTGAATTTCTTTTAAGCATTGCTTATTAATTTTATTGAAAACAGAAATAGTATTTAAATTTCTTAAAGATGTTTCTGTTTCTAAGGATTTAAGGATGTTTGAAATTAACTCACTTGCATTAGAATAAGAACTATAAATAAAGTCTGTAATTGATGGGTTAAAAAGAACATATTCATATTTATTTTCTTCTATTTGATTTCTATTGAGTAAAGATTTTGTAGCTAGTTTTCTTATAGCTTCAAAACTTTTATCAGATGAGTCTCCTAAGTTAACTGTATGAATCTTAAGAAATGTATTATAAGAACGTCTAAGTTTTTCTTCTGATATTTTTCCGTTATTGAATACAGTTAAAAACACTAATGCTCTAATACAATCATCCGTTTGGTTCTGAAAATAATCTGCCCAAATATCTTCTGGATGTTCTAGTTTGTTCTTAATATATGACCAATAGTCTTTGGGTAGTGTACTTCCAACTCTTATAGTGTCTGTTACGAATTCAATTATTCGAGGATTGAAGTTCCTATGTTTTATTATGTCTTTGTATCTTTTATCTTCATATATCATATCAAGATATTCTTTATTTAAGTTTGAATGATATATATGATTGTATAAAATTAATGCTTTATCGACTTTTGTTAAATTTTCAACTCTGAGTAAAAATTCATTATTTCGAATATTCCCATTTTGAAACCGATGACTCAAACTATAAGCCTTATTTAGAATATTAGTTCTAGAAGTTAAGATGAATTTTTTAGACTTATCTTTACAAACTCTATTTATAAATTTGACAATATGTGAATCTCTCTTGTTGTTAATAGCATCATACAAATTACTACCTAAAAAATCGTCACAGTAAAATAAAATTTTCTTTTTTTCTCTTTCTCTAAATAAATTTTCTGCTTCGCTAATATTTTCTTCAATATCGCAAAATTCATATCCTTTTGCAGTATAAAAAAGAGCTAAGTTGTCAGCTAAAGTTGTTTTACCAATTCCTGGTTCTCCAGTTAATATTATAACATTATTTTCGTCTAAAATTCTTAATCCTTTTTTGTGATTTTCTGTAATAGCATACTTGTATGAGTTTTCCTCAATGTCACGAATTGTAGATTCACTTCTCCCTTTAATTGCATTATTATGAATCAAATCTAATACAGAAGCGCTTGTTATCCATAATTTAATATTTTGCTCAACTACATCTTGATTTTCTTTTCTTGTCAAGAAGTCATCTAAATCTTCTTTCCCAAAAATGTCATCATCCCTTTTAATAAAAGGGTGGAAGATTTCTCGTATTTCCTGCTTGTTTAATCTTGATAACTTCTTTGAAGTAATAAAAATATATTTTTCTGGATTAAGTTTTTTAACCTTTGCTACTTCCTCAGATTTTAATTTCGAAATTAGATTTTTATATGGTGTCTCAACGTAATGTTTACATTGGATAATTCCTTCTTTCTTTTTTCCAATCCAAAACCTACCATCAACGCCTCCATCTCTTCCTGCTTTGAATGTCTCAACCCTTTTACTTAAAACTTTTCCAATAATTGATGCTCCTAAAGCTTCAAATTCTCTGTCATTAAGTCTCGAAAGGTCAAATTCCATTTTTTTTATTAAAGTTTAATTCAAAGTTATTTTAATTGTTCAAGGGATTCGTATTCAACATCTTTATAATATGTCTTATATCTAATCCCAAACAAGTGTTCTCCTGGTAAATTCTTTATTAAGTTATAGGTCGTGATTAAATTCGTTTTAATGCTTGGGTCAGACTGCTTTTCTGGTGTGAACTCCCATTTCATACCAATTGTCGAAATACTATTAATAAATAGTAATGCTTGCTCATATGTTGAAAGTTGAGCACGATACATTTTACCGTATGCATATTTTTCTTTTTCAGTCAAGTCTTTATGATTGTTTAAATACTTATAGCTCTGAAACAGGTGTCTGAAGAAATGTCCTAACCTGAATTGATGTCCTCCATAGTATTTTTCATAATCAAGATTCATTTTAAATTCTTTAGCTAAGTCTGATAGTTGTTCTATTTTTTCTGGATGGTTTCTATTAGCATACAATTCATCAACCAATTTATGTAAATCCTTTAGGTTTAAATCTCTTGCCTTTTTCCAATTATCATAACGTTCTGTATTAGATTTTTTTGGTTTCATTTTCATCCAATACAATAGTTTATAGTAATAAACAGAATTATATTTTTTTTGGATATTTTTTCTAATAATGGATTCCCCTTCAACACCTATACCATAAAATACAATAGAATAAGCGATGTCGATTCTTGCTAGCTCAATTAGATTGATTTTTGGATTTATGTCTTTCTTAATTTTTTTTAATTTCTCAATATATTTTGGTGTGAGATAATCCTCAGTTTTGGTAGAGTTCGAAAACTTTCTTACTTCTCTATAACATTCAATAAACTCATTAAATATTTCTCGAATCACTTGTCTATTTTCATAGACTAAATAGTCATCTAGTTTATATTTCCTATATCTCAGTTCATTTATGTTTTCTCTATATATCCTCATCATTTCGAAGAATGAAGATTCAAATGCATTCCTTTTATTTTCTTTTGTTTGAGCTTTAAATGATAAATAAATAAGTAACGTTCCTGCTAAAGCGAAAAATGTTCCAATAACTCCACCAACAAAATCGCCAAATTGTCCTGTTGTGGTGTAATCGGTTTTGTTACTTGTGAATACGCCAAAACCATCTATAGAACTTTTACTAAGAAAAAATACTAATGTAATAATTCCTAGTATTAGAAATGCCCAAGCTAATTTTGAAATTGATTTAGTCATTGTGTTTTAATTGTTGCCAACGGTTTTGTGTATGGTTAGTTGCGTGTTTCAGCAACTAATTTAGTAAACAAAAACGAACGCGAGAAAATTCCGAAGGAATTTTCCAAATAAACAACGATCAAAGCAATTAATT
Organism: Winogradskyella sp. 4-2091; assembly: GCF_045765065.1. Taxonomy (NCBI): domain Bacteria; kingdom Pseudomonadati; phylum Bacteroidota; class Flavobacteriia; order Flavobacteriales; family Flavobacteriaceae; genus Winogradskyella; species Winogradskyella sp. 4-2091. Next base: position 31,825 of record NZ_JBJKOD010000020.1, on the reverse strand, counting down.
ATACACGGTGTTGCCACACGTTTTTTAATTCGAACTTTTACCTCTTCCCTTTTTAGAAGTATAAGAATAAATAAAATTCTCCCTCATTTATATTTAAAAATATAATTAAGGGAAATTTCTATTAAGTAAATCTATAAAATTAAATAGATAATGAGAATTGTAAGTAAAAAATTTAAAACTAAAATAGTTAAAATAACATATAATAAGAAAATGATGAGTTTCTTAATGTATTTAAAACAAATTTTAATGTACTTTTTTAATTGTGATGATGAAATAACATCGACGTACTTGGTAGCAAAAATGCAAAGCAACTTACCACCAATTTCTATAAATTGGTTCATATTGAATATAGGTCGTCGCTAGTTATACTTTTTGCTTTTCAGAAGAACTGAAATGCTCTGTAAAGTTAAGATTAATTACTCGTAAATTTCAAAATAATAATTAAGAGTTATTAACAAATAATGAACGGTAAAACATTAAGAGTTAGTAAAATATATTGGATGTTATTGCTTAATCAGTTAAGTTAGCAAACGGTCTTTTTCCATATTGTCTAATAAATTCCGCTAATAATTTCTTTTCTAATTCTCTTGGTTCTATATCAGTTAAAATTAACCAACAAAATTTTAATTCATAGTGGTTTTTCAGTTGCCAAATTAATCGACCACCATAATGTCCAACATTAAATCCTTGCCCAAATCTCAAATATTGCTTTATCCTACTTTGTAATGTAGCCTTTCCATTTAGTCCACCAGCTTTCCCAATATAAATGGTTTTCGATTTTTCAACCCAATTATTTTTCAATTCTGCAAGCGAAATATTTGGGTCTTTTCCTTTAAAAAAACCGCCAACTCCTTTTGTCAAAAATTCAATTTTTTTATTTGTCGAGTTTAGAACCAAATAAACTCCCATTTCCTTCGGTAAAATATTTGGGTCAGCTATTAATTCCGATACACTTTTAAATCCAGAAAAACCCAATTTTTTCAGTTTTTCAATGTCATTAAATTCTATGTTTGTCGTTTTTTTCAAATGTGTGGCAACTCCTTATATAAAAACTTTTATTGTCGATATCCCGTAAAATAATCGGGTTATGAAAAGTTTATTGTTGTTGTTATCCGGTAAATATAGATTAAATATTGTTGTATGCAAAAGATGTTTTATCACTTCAATTTTTGTTTAATCCGCTTCTATGTAGAATGTTGTAAGCAAAACACAAAGGTCATTATTGGGTAAATTTTATTGTTGTTACTTTTTATGAAGACCATGTTAAATTGCAGTATAACCTATACAAATATGGTTATTGTAATAAATAGTATGTGCAATATTGTCTAATTTTAAAAATAAGATTTTACATTGTTTACAAGTATTTTTCAAACTATCTTTGCACTCGCTTATAAAAAGAATATAAATAATTAAAATTGAGTACCACAAAAACATCAGTATCAACAGCTTCTGTTGTCACAGATTTTAAGGAAATCACAAAGATGGGTTTATCCTTAAGTGTGGTGTTTTCTTCACTTGCTGGTTATTTTCTTGGCGCTGAAACCATTAGTATTACCACACTTCTTTTATTAGCCGTTGGTGGCTATTTTATGGTTGGTGCTTCAAATGCATATAATCAAATTATTGAGCGCGATTTAGATGCGCTAATGGATAGAACCAAAAATAGACCTATACCAGCTGGTCGCATGTCAGTGAATACAGCTTTTATAATTGCAACTTCTTTTACCATTTTAGGGTTAATTACGCTTTATATAATTAATCCCAAAACCGCCATGTATGGTGCTATTTCAATATTTCTATACACAAGTGTTTACACGCCATTAAAAACTAAAACATCACTTTCTGTATTTGTTGGTGCTTTACCAGGAGCAATTCCATTTATGTTAGGTTGGGTTGCCGCAAGAGGTAGTTTTGGTATTGAGCCAGGTATGTTGTTTGCTATTCAATTTTTTTGGCAATTTCCGCACTTTTGGTCTATTGGTTGGTTTTTGCACGACGATTATAAAAAAGGTGGTTTTCACATGCTGCCTACAGGAGAACCAGATAAAGGTACAGCAGTACAGATTATAATGTATAGTGTATGGACTGTTATTGCGTCTATACTGCCAGTGTTTGGTTTTACTGGTGATTTAAAATTGTCTATAGTAGGTGCTGTTATTGTTTTTATACTTGGTATGGTAATGTTGGTTTATGCTTTAAAATTATTTAAGTTAAGAACTGTAGAGGCTGCCAAACAATTAATGTTATCAAGCGTTTTTTATATCACATTATTGCAAATCATATATGTTGCAGATAAATTTTTGAGATAAATGGATTTAACACAAGGAACACAGAAAGAGAAAACGGCTAGGTCAAAAAAAATGATGCTTTGGTTTGGTATTGGCTCATTGATTATGTCTTTTGCAGGTTTAGTAAGTGCATTTATTGTAAGTAGTAAACAACGATTAAATGAAGATTGGTTAGTAGATTATCAATTACCAAATGCCTTTTTAATTAGTTTAGTTCTTATTTTACTTAGTAGCCTTACTTTTATTTTAGCCAAGAAGGCGTTGAGTGAAAATAAAATGAAAATGGTAACCATTTGGTTATTAGTAACATTAGTATTGGGTATTACATTTGTTTATAGTCAATTTGCTGGTTTTAGCGAGATCATTGCATCTGGTTATCACTTCGCCGGACCAACAAGTAATATCACAATGTCTTACATATATATAATAGCAGTATTGCATATAGGGCACGTTATTGCTGGCCTAATATGTCTTATTGTTGTAATTTATAATCATTTTAAACAAAAGTATAATGCCAACAATATGTTGGGTTTTGAACTAGCAGCAAATTTTTGGCATTTCGTAGATGTGCTTTGGCTTGTGCTCTTTTTGTTTTTATATTTTTTTAGATATATAATTTGATTATTTTTGTCCAATCTTAAAATTTAAATAAATTCTATGGATTCTACAGTAGCTACTGGTACAGAAGAAAAAACTTGGGGAGGCGGCAACCAGCCACTAAAAGCAAGTTACGGAAAAATGATGATGTGGTTCTTCATTGTATCTGATGCATTAACATTTTCAGGCTTTTTAGCCGCTTATGGTTTTTCGAGGTTTAAGTTCATTAATGAATGGCCAATTGCAGACGAGGTTTTTACACACGTGCCATTTTTACATGGACAAGAATTGCCAATGATATATGTGGCATTTATGACCTTTATTCTTATTATGTCTTCAGTGACAATGGTGTTAGCTGTTGATGCTGGTCATCATATGAATAAGTCTAAAGTGACTATATATATGTTTTTAACCATAATTGGTGGTGCCATATTTGTTGGCTCGCAAGCGTGGGAATGGGCAACATTTATTCAAGGTGATTATGGAGCTGTACAAACTAAAGGTGGAAACATCTTACAATTTGGTGAAAATGTAACCGTAGATGGCGTAGAGAAGTTTAAGCGTGTTTCTATAGATGATATTGCAATTGCACAACCAGGCGAGCGTGAAGCGCATGAACGCAAAAACGGTCTATGGTTTGTAGACGAAGGTACTTTGCCTCCTTACACTGTTAATGAAATTTATGCAGGTTTAGCTGCAAACGAAAATATTTTAGTGAGAAATCAACTTCTTGATGAACATGGTCATAAAACCATCTTATCAAGAGAAGAATCGTTAAAACAAATAAAAGAAAACGGAAAACTAGTTGTTAAAGGAGCTAACCTTCATGTTAATGAATATGGAACAACGCTTTTTGCTGACTTCTTTTTCTTTATTACTGGATTTCACGGATTTCACGTACTTTCTGGAGTAGTTATTAATATCATTATTTTCTTTAATGTTATTCTAGGTACTTACGAAAGAAGAGGTAGTTATGAAATGGTTGAGAAAGTGGGATTATACTGGCACTTTGTCGATTTAGTATGGGTATTTGTATTCACATTCTTTTATTTAGTATAAACTAAGAAATTAAGATTAAATTATGGCACACGAGCATAAATTAGAAATATTTAGAGGACGTTTAAAGTTCAAATCTAATACTCAAAAGATTTGGGGTGTTTTAATATTCCTAACTATTGTAACAGCAGTAGAAGTTGTTTTAGGTATATATAAACCAGAATTTTTAATGAGCACTTGGATAGATCCTATTGAAGGGAATGGTTTTTTCTCAACAGTTGGTAATGTATTATTGTCTCCTATTGTATACATGAAACCTTTAAACTTAATCTTCATTGTATTAACAATTGTAAAAGCCTATTACATCACATGGGATTTTATGCACATGAGAGATGAGACTGGTAGCTTTAGAAAAATGGTTGTTTGGACTGGTGTTTTCTTAATCTGTTACTTAATTTTCATCTTATTACAAGAAGGTGGATACGTTTTTAATGTTTACAACGCAGAAGACGCATTAATAAAGAAAGATTTTTAACTACATAAGTTAATAACTTAAAGGTTTTTACTTAGAATTTATAGTAGAATCCCAAGTGTTAAATATAAATAAAGGGTGGTTTTTCTAAACCACCTTTTTTATTTTTGCAATTCGAAAATTAATCCTTTTATTAACTGAGTTTTTATTGCATTACATATGGAAGTAAATAACACAAAGCGATATATAGTTCTCGGTATTCTATTCTTTTTGCCTGTAGCTTTTTTGTTAATGCTCTATCCAGCAAAACATAATTACGAGCCATTAAATATTGTAAATGAAAACGTATCTGATATTCAAACCTTCGGCTCAGATACTTCAGAAGCATTACAACTAAAAGACAATATAACTGTTTTAGGTTTTTTAGGAAAAACACCATTAAATAATACTATAGCAGCCTTAAATCTTAAGGAGTTAGTCTACGATAAATTTAAGGGCTTTAAAAACTTTCAGATTATAATCGTAGTGCCAAAAGGCACTGAAGATGAAGTTGAGCTTCTTAAAAAAGAAATCAATACTTACGAAGATTTAAAATTCTGGCATTACGCATTTGCTACTGAAGGTGAAATAAAACTGTTATATAACTCTTTAATAACAGAAGATAATCTACAGAATGATTTATCCAGTAATAATGTCTATATAATAGATAAAGATCTTAATCAAAGAGGACGAATTGATGGAAGATCAGAAAGGGAAGTAGAAGATGATAAGCCAAAGTTTAGTGTGTATGAATACAATACAATAGAAGTTGCAGAAATAAAGAATATGATGAATGATGATGTAAGGATCTTGTTTACTGAATATAGACAAAAAAGACAAGGTAAATTTGATGATTCAAACACACGAAGAGAAAAAGAAATAAAACAGAGTTATGAGTAAAAAATCAAATTATTCGTACGTTGGTATTGCGTTTATTATTTTATTGTTTGGAATTATTTTTGTGCCTAAAATAATTGATAGAATTAGTGAAGGCGATGTAACAAGAGATGAAAGCCGAAGCGAAGATGTCTCTAATGCTACCATTACAAAGAAAAGTAAAAGCGACTTAAAATATTTAGAAATCAATGGTGAACCTAAAAAGGTGCCTGCATTTAGTTTTATAAATCAAAATGGTAAAACTATTAGCAATAAAGATTATTTAGGTAAAGTTTATGTGGTAGAATTCTTTTTTACTACCTGTCCTACCATTTGCCCAATAATGAATAGAAACTTAGTAGAGGTTCAAAATCAGTTTAAGGATTTAGAGAATTTTGGTGTAGCATCGTTTACTATTACGCCAGAAATAGATACACCAGAGGTGTTAAAGGCTTATGCAGATAAATATGGAATCACAAATCCTAATTGGCATTTAATGACAGGTGATGAATCTGAGATTTACAAACTAGCTAATAAAGGTTTTAATTTATACACAGCAAAAGACGAAAGTGTAGAAGGCGGCTTTGAACACTCCGGAAATTTTGCGCTTATTGATAAAGAAGGTTACATTAGATCTAGGCAAGATAACTTTGGTAATCCAATGATATTTTACAATGGTTTAGTACCAGAAGCTGTTGGTGTAGATGAGGATGGAATTCCGCAAGAAATAACAATTTTAAAAGAAGATATTCAAAAATTATTGAACGAGTAATATGAGTGTAGTAGATATTGAAAAAGAAAAAAAATATAATAAATGGATCATTGCATTATCCGTAATTATCCCTGTAGCCGTTGCTGCTTTATTTGGTATTAATCTTCGTGAGTTAGGTTTTGATGTTAAGCCATTAATGTTTTTACCACCAATCTATGCTGTGATTAATGGATTAACAGCCGTTGTTTTAATTTTCGCAGTGGTAGCAATTAAAAATAAAAATAGAACGCTACACGAGAAGTTAATGAAGTTTGCAATTGTACTCTCAGTACTATTTTTGTTATTATACATAGCATATCACATGACGAGTGATTCTACAAAATTTGGTGGAGAAGGTGCTATTATGTACATCTATTACTTTATTTTAATTACACATATAGCATTGTCTGTAATAGTAATTCCATTTGTTTTAATTACCTATGTAAGAGCGATTACAAATAATATAGAACGTCATAGAAAAATTGCTAAAATTACATTTCCGTTATGGCTTTATGTTGCTGTAACAGGTGTAGTGGTGTATTTAATGATTTCGCCGTATTACGCATAGTTTACTAATTTGCTAGAATTATTTTGGCGGATTTAAAGAACCCTTAAAATGAAAAACAAATTCATCTACCTCATATTTTTACTTTTCTTTTTTGTGAATACAAATGCGCAATGTGCCATGTGTAGAGCAGTTTTAGAAAGTGGTGAGGATCAATCTGCGGCAGAGGGAATAAATGATGGTATTATGTTTTTAATGGCAGTGCCTTATATTTTAGTGGCTACGCTTGGTTACATCGTTTATAGAAAATTTAATAAACCTGATAAGTCTAAAAATTTAGGATAGAAACTGTAACATTTTTTCGTTTGTATAGTCTTAATTATAACCGCTATATTTAAGGGTCTTAACAATTTGTTGGCATAAAATGACTTAAGTTTTTCTTAAAATTGCAATAGGCCATATTTTTATTGGACTATAACTAACTAACCAAACTATGATTCAGATAAAAGATTTGCACAAATCTTATCACATGGGTAGCAACTCGCTTCATGTGTTAAAAGGTATTAATTTTGATGTAAAAGAAGGTGAGTTAGTTTCAATAATGGGGTCTTCAGGTTCAGGGAAATCTACTTTATTAAATATACTTGGTATGTTAGATGAAGCAGATGAAGGCCAGTACATTCTCGATAATGTTCCTATAAAAAATCTTAACGAGAAAATAGCAGCAAAATACAGAAATGATTTTCTAGGCTTTATTTTTCAATCATTCAATCTTATAAATTATAAAAGTGCTTTAGACAATGTGTCTATGCCATTATACTATAAAGGCGTTAAGCGAAAAGAACGTACTGAAAAAGCGATGCACTATCTCGAAAAAGTAGGTTTGGCACAATGGTCCCATCATTTACCGAGTGAACTTTCTGGAGGACAAAAACAACGTGTAGCTATTGCTAGAGCCTTAGCAAGTGATCCTAAGGTTTTATTGGCAGATGAGCCAACAGGAGCCTTAGATACTAAAACGTCTTACGAGGTTATGGAACTCATTCAAGGTATTAATGATGAAGGGAAAACGATTCTTGTTGTCACTCACGAGGATGATATTGCGCATATGACCAAACGTATTGTTAATCTTAAAGATGGATTAATTATAGACGATAGTGTAGTAAATCAAGTTAGAGCTTCAGCACATGTTTGATATAGAACGTTGGCAAGAAATCTTTGAAACGCTACGTAAAAACAAATTACGTACTTTTTTAACAGGTCTTTCGGTAGCCTCAGGAATTTTTATACTCGTAATTCTTCTTGGATTTAGCGAAGGAATAGCAAATGGTGTAAAATCTCAATTTGAACAAGATGCAACTAATAGAGTTTCCGTTTGGACAGGTGTTACTACAAAGGGCTACAAAGGCTTAAATCCTGGTCGATACATTCAACTGAAAAATTCTAGTTTTGAGGCTGTGAAAAATCAGTATGACGACTATTTAGAATATGGTACAAAAGACTACATGATTTGGGGAGGAACGGTATCATATAAAAATGAAACCGGAAACTATCGTGTTCGCGGAACAATGCCAGATAACCAATTTATTGAAAACGCAGATATTGGATCTGGTCGTTTTATAAGTCAATCCGATATTCAGCAAAGAAAAAAAATAGCTGTTATTGGCAATAAAATGAAGAAAGATCTTTTTAAAGATGAAGATCCTATAAATAAAAACATTCAAGTGTATGGAATGAATTTTAAAGTCGTTGGTGTTTTTTTTGATCCAGGAGGCGATAGAGAAGAAAGTCAGGTTTACATTCCTGTTTCTACAGCACAAGCGGTTTTCAATGGTGGAGAAGATATCAGAAATATGGCTTTTACCGTAAAAATGGCTGATGATTTTGATGAGGCTGTCGCCATGTCTAATGCTATTGCCTCTGGTATTGAGCAAAAAATAAAAGAAATCCACACCGTTGCACCAGATGATGTCAGTGCAGTAAGAGTCCGAAATACACTAGAACAAGCCGAGAAAATCTACTCATTAGTAGCAACTATAAAAGCCGTGTTTTGGTTTGTAGGCATAGGAACCATTATTGCTGGTATCGTTGGTGTAGGAAACATAATGCTTATTATAGTTAAAGAACGAACAAAAGAAATAGGCATACGCAAAGCATTAGGAGCTCTACCAATGTCTATTGTTGGTATGATATTACAAGAAGCTGTTTTTGTAACAATGTTTTCAGGATTGTTTGGATTAATTTTAGGACTTGGATTATTAGAATTGGTTGGTCCTCAGATAGAAAGTGATTTTATAAAGTATCCACAAGTAGATTTCAATATTGCAATTACAACAGTATTTTTATTAGTACTTGCAGGTGCGTTGGCAGGATTTATACCTGCTTATAGAGCGGCAATGATTAAACCAATAGATGCATTAAGAGACGAATAATATGTTTAGTAGAGACCGTTGGGATGAAATATTAGAAGCGCTAAATGCTAATAAATTTAGAACGTTTTTAACTGCGTTTGGAGTTTTTTGGGGCATAACCATATTAGTTTTATTGTTGGCATTAACCAATGGGCTTAAAAATGGTGTAACAGCAGATTTTGGAAATTTTGCAACCAATTCTATGTTTATGTGGACTCAAGGCACATCTAAACCTTACAAAGGTTTACCAAAAGGCCGTTACTTTAATTATAAAATTGGCGATGTTGCAGCTATAAAATCAGAATTTCCAGATATAAAATATGTATCGCCAAGAAACCAATTAGGTGGCTACAATGGAGCAAACAATGTTACTAGAGGTACTAAAACTGGAGCCTACGAAATTTATGGAGACTATCCAGAATACATAAAACAGCAGCCCATGGATATTATTCAAGGCCGTTTTATCAGTTATTCAGATATTAATGCCAAACGAAAAGTTTGTGTCATAGGCACAGGAGTAGAAAATGGTCTATATGATAAAGGTGAGGATGTTTTAGGAACATATATAAAAGTAAATGGCGTAAATTTTCTAGTTGTTGGTACCTTTAAAATGAGTAATAGCCAAGGTGATGGTGAGCAAGACGCGAGTACAATTTACATGCCTTTTACAACTTTTGGTCAAGCATTTAATAGAGGCGAAAGTGTAGGTTGGATGGCTATAACCGCAGAAGATGGTGTAAGTATTACAACCTTAAAAGATCAGATATTCACTTTAATGAAGTCTAGGCATAAAGTAGATCCTACAGATGACAGAGCTATCGGGCATTTTGATTTATCAGAACAGTTTGAGCGTGTCAATGGTTTGTTTACCATTCTATCCTTTGTTGGTTATTTTGTAGGCGCATTAGTATTAATGTCTGGTATTATTGGCATAAGTAATATTATGCTTATCGTTGTTAAAGAACGAACTAAAGAAATAGGCGTAAGGCGTGCATTAGGCGCAAGTCCTTGGACCATAAAATCTCAAATTCTACAAGAAAGTTTAATATTAACTATACTGTCTGGTATGGTTGGTATTTCATTTGCTGCATTAGTTATTTGGGTAATGAATACCATTTTAGATAATGCTGGTCCTGTAGATAATTTTGCCAATCCTAGTGTAAGTATGCAAGTTGTATTTACGGCTTTAATAATACTCGTAGTGTCTGGCGTATTAGCTGGCTTAATACCTGCAAATAGCGCAACAAAAATGAAACCAGTTGACGCTTTAAGAATAGAATAAATATATATCAATCAATAATCATGAAAAGAACTAAAACCGTAATCTTACTAATACTAATTGTTGTTGTATTTGGAGCTGCATTACTTTATTTATGGCAAAAGAATCAAGAAAATCCAATTACCTATACTTCAGAAACACCAACTGAAGAAACCATTATTGTTAAAACAGTGGCAACAGGTAGTATTGTGCCAAAAGAGGAAATATTAATTAAACCAAATGTTTCTGGTGTGATTGAAGAGGTATTTATAGAAGCTGGCGAATATGTGAAACAAGGTGATTTAATTGCTCAAATTAAAGTTATACCAAATGCTTCAAGCTTAACAAGTGCAAAAAATAATATTGCTACTAACCAAACGGCATTACAGACGGCAAAGATTAATTTGCAAACGCAGCAGTCTAATTACGACAGACAAAAAGCCTTATTTGATAAAGGTGTAATCTCTGCAAATGATTTTGAAGGTGTAAAGAATTCATATTTACAAACAAAACAAAGCGTTGAGCAAGCCAAAATTAATGTCAATTCAGCAAATCAGAATTACGATATTATAAAAACAGGAACGACTTCAGGATTGGGTAACATAGCTCAAACTCAAGTCAGAGCTACAGTTTCTGGTATGGTATTAGACGTTCCGGTAAAAGCAGGTAACCAAGTTATCGAAGCTAATAATTTTAACGAAGGAACCTCAATAGCATCTTTAGCAGATGTACAACAAATGATTTTTGAAGGTAAAGTAGACGAAAGTGAAGTTGGTAAAATAAAAGAAGGTTTGCCATTAGAGATAACAGTTGGAGCCATTGAAGATAAAAAATTTGATGCTATTTTAGATTATATTGCGCCAAAAGGTGTCGCGGAAAATGGTGCTATTCAATTTGAAATAAAAGGCTCTCTTAAAAAAATCGATTCTACATTTATTAGAGCAGGTTTAAGTGCCAACGCATCTATTATTTTAGAAAAAGCAGAAAAAGTTTTAGCAATAAAGGAAGCACTAGTTCAATATGATAAAGATACTCAAAAGCCTTACGTAGAGATTGAAGTTGGAGATCAAAAATTCGACAGAAAAGATGTAGAGTTAGGTGTAAGCGATGGTATTTTTGTAGAAGTTAAAAGCGGTATTGCTAAAGATGATAAAATAAAGGTTTGGAACCAAATACAAGGTATTCCAAAATACGCTCAAGAATAAATTACATAAATTGTGTAACACTTTAAGTTTTATATAGACAAATAAGCATCATGAAACGAGCTTGTTCAAAATTAAATCAGTTATAGAATTGACTAATAGCGAACAACATGTGACAAATGATAAACAATAGAAACAAACACATGAAAAAATCAATCGTAATAATTTTAATTCTTTGTGGCGTTTTTGCACAAGCACAAAATAAAAAATGGACACTCAAGGAATGTGTAGAATATGCGCTAGAAAATAACATTTCAGTTAAACAAAGCGAGTTAGATTTGTTAGCTACTGATATAGAAAAGTTAACTGCTGTTGGTAATTTTTTACCAAGTATTAATGCAAGCGGTAGTGTTTCAAAAAACACAGGTTTAAGTTTTGATCCTACAACAGGGAATTCATCTACAACGACGTTTCTGTCATCTTCTGGTAGCGTGAATTTAGGGTATAATTTATTCGATGGTTTACAGAATATTAGACAAGTACAGCGTGCCGAAATTTCAAAGTTAGCGGCTCAATATAGTTTGTCAAAAATGAAAGATGACATTTCGCTTTTTGTAGCAAATGGCTATATCACAGTAATTTTAAACAAAGCGAACTTAGAAGTTTTACAATCTCAAAATGCTGTAACTCAAGAGCAAATTGAGCGTACAACTCAGTTAGTAGAAGCAGGATCTTTACCTCGAGGTGATCTTTTAGAAATTCAAGCTACAGATGCTACAGAAAAGCAGAATATTGTAAATGCAGAAAATACAATTCAGATTTCATTAATAAATTTAGCACAGTTATTATTAATCAAGGACTATGAGAATTTTGATATTGAAGATGAAGGTTATGATATTGTAGATGAGGGTATTTCTAATAAATCGGCTACAGAAATTATAGAAAATGCTAAAGCCAATAGATCTGAAATTAAAATAGCAGAACAATCTGTTGCATTAGCAGAGAAAGATATTCAAATAGCAAAGGGATCTTATTGGCCAACATTGAGAGCTTTTTTAGGATATGATACAAGATATACTGATGCCAGCTCAATACCTTTTAATGAGCAGGTCTATTTAAATGATGGTATTGGTTATGGGTTAAGTCTTAATATTCCTATTTTAAATGGATTTTCTGTTAAAGGAAGTGTACAGCGAAGTAAAATTAATTTGAAGCGTGCAGAATATCAATTAGAACAAGAAGAGTTAAATCTAGAATCAACAGTGTATCAAGCCTATGTTGATGCTAAAGGTGCTTTAAAATCATTTGAAGCTGCAAATAAATCATTAGAATCGCAAGCATTGGCTTATGATTACGCTAAAGAGCGATACGATGTTGGTTTAACAAATGCCTTTGATTTTAGTCAATCTAAACAGCGATTTGATAATGCAAAAATTCAAGTTAATCAGGCAAAATATGATTATATTTTTAAGTTGAAGGTTTTAGAACTCTATTTCGGAATTCCTGCAACTGAATTAAAGTTTTAATTATGAGTAAGAATGTAAAAATAATATTAGTAGTTGTAGTTGTTTTGCTTTTAGGTTTATTAGCGGGTTCTAAAATGGGCTTGTTTGGTAAAAAAGGCAATTTTAAAGCAGTTACAGAAAAAGAGGTAACACTTAGAGATATTATTCAAACCGTATCTGCAACCGGAAAAATTCAGCCAGAAGTTGAAGTGAAAATCTCTTCAGAAGTTTCAGGTGAAATACTAGAGCTTCCTTTTAAAGAGGGGCAAGAAGTAAAAAAAGGAGATTTATTGGTTCGTGTCAATCCAGATTTAATTCAATCTGCTGTGAGTCGTTCTCAGGCATCTTACCAAAATGTAAGAGCAGGTTTAGAACAAGCTGAAGCAAACTTAAAGCAATCTAAAGCTGACTATGATAGAAATAAAACACTTTTTGATAAAGGTGTAATTTCTAAAGCAGATTGGGATCGATCAATAGCAACTTATGAAACTGCAGTAGCTGGTAAAAACTCAGCATATTATAATGTACAAAGTGCAGCAGCAACAGTAAATGAGGCTAAAGATAATTTAAACAGAACTACAATTTATGCACCAATGAGTGGTACTATTTCACTTTTAAATGTAGAATTAGGAGAGCGTGTTGTAGGAACTCAACAAATGGCAGGAACCGAGATTTTACGTGTGGCTAACTTAAACAATATGGAAGTTGAAGTCGATGTTAATGAAAACGACATTGTAAAAGTTAATATTGGAGATTCTACAATTGTTGAAGTTGATGCTTATTTAAAGAAAGAATTTAAAGGTATTGTAACTGAAATTGCAAATTCGGCAGAAGGAAATTTAACAGCAGACCAAGTAACTAATTTTAAGGTAAAAGTTAGAATTATTGAAGAATCTTATAAAGAATTGACTGAAGGTAAGCCAGAAACATACTCGCCATTTAGACCAGGAATGACAGCTACAGTAGACATTATAACTAAAAAGCAAAAAGATGCTATTTCGGTACCAATTAGTGCTATTGTTATAAAATCTGATACAAGTTCTACCAAAAAACCTTACGATAAAATGACTGAGGTTAATACAGATGATTCTGCTGAGGAGGAAGAAAAATTTGAATGTGTTTTTGTCAATAATAATGGAAAAGCAAAATTAAGAGTTGTAACTACCGGAATTCAAGATGATACAAATATTGAAATTATTTCGGGCTTAAGTAAAGATGATAAAATAATCACAGGACCATATAACATGGTGTCTAAAAACTTGAATCCTGGGGATTTACTAGAAATAACAAATAAGAAATCCGAAGGCAGTTCTGAGAAGCGTTCTGAAGAATAATTTATTATTATTGTAATCTAGATAGTTTACCAACAACCAATACAACTAACATGGCATTAGTGCTAAATATAGAAACGGCAACTACCAATTGTTCAGTCTCTCTTTCTAAGGATGGAGAGACTTTAGTTTTAAAAGAAGATAATAGTCTAGGCTATTCACATGCAGAAACTTTGCATGTCTTTATTGATGAGGTTTTTAAAATAGCAAAACTAAATCCTTCAGATATAGATGCAGTATCAGTTAGTAAAGGACCAGGTTCTTATACAGGTTTACGTATTGGTGTGTCTTCTGCAAAAGGTTTGTGTTTTGCTTTAAATAAACCTTTGATATCAATTTCTACATTAGAGAGTTTAGCCAATCAAGTGAAAATCGATGATGGTTTAATAATACCCATGTTAGATGCAAGACGAATGGAAGTATATTCGGCTATTTATAATCAGGATTTAGAATTGGTAAGAGAAATTAAAGCAGAAATACTTGATGAAAATAGTTATTCTGAACGTCTTGAAAAGCAGAAAGTGTATTTTATAGGGAACGGTGTTCAGAAAACAAAAGCGCTTATTAAACATCCTAATGCTGTTTTTATAGAAGGTAAACTACCTTCAGCTAATGAAATGTCTTTACTCGCCGAAATAAAGCATCAAAAAAGCGACACCGAAGATGTCGCTTATTTTGAACCTTATTATTTAAAGGATTTTGTAGCTTTAAAAAAGAAGAAATAATTAACCTTCTTTTTGAATCTCTACAGCATGAGGATAAGGTATTTCTATACCAGCAGCATCCAATGCAATTTTTACGTTTTCATGTGTTTCAAAATACACATCCCAATAATCAGCAACATTCGCCCAAGGTCTTACCGCAAAGTTTACAGAACTATCAGCTAATTCAGATACATTTACTGAAGGAGCAGGATCTTGAAGTACTTTTGGATTAGAGGTTAATACTTTCATTAAAACGTCTTTGGTTTGTTTGATATCAGAATCATAACCAACACCAAATGTTAAATCAACTCTCAGTTTACCTTCGGTAGAATAATTTACAATATTACCATTAGATAGAGCGCCATTTGGTATAATGACTTCCTTATTTGTTGGAGTTAAAAGTTTAGTAGTGAAAATTTCAATTTCTTTAACCACACCAAGCTCTCCTTGCGCTTCAATTAAATCTCCTATTTTAATAGGCTTAAATATCATTAATAAAACACCTCCAGCAAAGTTACCTAATGAACCTTGTAAAGCTAAACCAATCGCTAAACCTGCTGCAGCAATAATAGCAGCAAATGATGTTGTCTCTACACCTACTGTACCTAATACAACTATAATTAATACAACTTTTAAAATCCAACTAATTAAGTTCGTTAGGAATTTCTTTAAGCTTTCGTCATAATCTCCTTTGTTTAATGCTTTTTTAACGCCTTTAAGGAGAATTTTAATTACCCAGCTACCAATAATCCATATTGCTATAGCGCCTATTACTTTAGGTCCATATTCAATAACAAATTTTATGCCTTCGTCAATCCATTTTTGTGTGTCCATGTTGGTTTTAATTAATTATAGTTAATAAAAAACTCGGAAATGTTATTGTCCGAGTTGTATTTTAAGGGTTAATAACATCTTCTATTATTTTACCTCGAAAGTTAATTTTAAGTTGACTCTAAATTCCGTTACAGTATCATCTTTAACAATAGCACTTTGATCTTGTACGTATACCGATTTAATATTCTTTACTGTTTTAGAAGCTTCTTTAACCGCTTTTTTTGTTGCATCTTCCCAACTTTTATCTGAGTTAGATAAAACTTCAATTACTTTTAATACTGCCATAATTTTTGAATTTTTAAGGTTTCTAGAATTAAGACACTAAAATTTAGATGATGTCACTCAATTATTAAAAAATTCTAACCATTAATGGCATTTACTGTAATAGAATTATCATTCAACATATCTTTTAACATGGTTTCAATACCATTTTTTAGTGTGAATGTAGATGATGGGCAACCACTACATGCACCTTGTAATAATACTTCTACCTTTTTTGTGTTTTCGTCGTAAGATTTAAATTCAATATTTCCACCATCACTTTCAACTGCAGGCTTAATATATTCTTCAAGAATGTTTACAATATTTTTTGAAACATCATCTAAAGCTTCAAATTTTTGCTCAACGGCTTCTTCAGTTTTATTGAGTTGCTGAGGTGCGTTGTCGTTTAAAATCGTTTTACCTTCTTCAACATAAGATTTTAAAAACTCCCTTAACTGAATTGTAATATCTTCCCATTCAATAATATCAAACTTAGTAATTGATATAAAGTTCTTTTCCATAAATACATTTTTTACAAATGGAAATTGAAAAAGAGCAGTAGCTAGTGGTGAAGGTTTGGCGTCTTCTATAGACGTAAATTCATATAAACTAGGCACTAAAATTTTATTGCAAACAAATTTTAATACTGCAGGATTAGGCGTGCTTTCAGCATATACTGTTACGGCTGCCTTTGGTTTAACGGCCTCTTCAGTAACCACAACACCATCATTAGATAAATAGTCTTCTATTTGAGTAGCAACTTCGTCTTGCACATCTTCCCATTCCACAATGTTATAGCGTTCAATAGCAATAAAATTTGAAGCAATATATACTTTTTTTACAAAAGGTAGATAGAATAGTTGTTGTGTTAATGGAGAGTGCTTAGCGTCATCTATATTGTTGAATTCGAAACTATTGTGATTGGTTAAAAATCGGTCTGCTTCAAACTTTAAGATCGTGTCGTTTGAAGTCGGAATAATAGATATTTTAGTCTGTGACATCTTTTATTTGCAAAAATATGAAATATCACACTGATGTGATTAGACTTTTAACTTAGTTTTAATGAGATAGTACAATTAACATATTCTTTTTTTGTTTAAATATAGTTTACTCTTTTGCTAACTGGTCTAAGAATAGTTTAAATGACATTTCTGGAGGTATGTTTAGCTTTTTCTTTAATCTACTTCTTGCCACTTTTACTGTATCTGGTGTTACATTTAAAATGCTAGCTGTTTCTTTTATTGATAAGTTTAATTTTGTCAGTAGACAATACCTTATTTGAGTGTCTGATAAATTAGGGTATTTATCCATTAATTTATTAGCCATTGTTGGATATTCAGATTCTATTCTTTTTGTTATAATAGACATATCTGAAGCGGATCTAATAAGGTCGTTTATTTTTGATTTAGCTTCTTCTAGTTTTGGGATTTTAGGGTGTTTAATAAGGTTTAATTCGTCTTTTATTGTGTTTAGTGTTTCTAAGCGTTGAGAAACCGCAATTGCAGATGCTTCCAATTCGTTTTCTCTAAGTGTTATTTTCTCTTCTAATAATTTTTTTTCATTCGTTTTTAGTATCTCAATTACTTTCTCACCTTTTCTATACTTTCTAAAAATGAGGATGCTTCCAAGTAATAGAATTATACTTATTAGGGCTGTGCTAATATTATAAAGGTAAAGTCTTTGCTTTTTGTTTTTTTCCTCCAAAAGTTGCACGTCAAAAAGCATTTGTTGGTTTTTTTGTTTTTCATTAAGAAGTTTTACGTTTGATTCTATGTAGTTAGTTACGGCCTTTTTTTCATTTGAACGAATGCTGTCAACTAAACTGCTCTTCTTTTTATAGATTTCTGTTGCATGTAGATACTGTTTATTTTCTGTATAATACAAAGCAAGTCTGTCATACACGTCTTTTCTAGTTTCTAATCCTGTAGAATATTCTAGGGCATTTTTTCTATATGTAATAGCATTTTTTATATCACCAATAGCATGGTAATAAGTGCTTAAATTAATGGTGTTATTAAACAGGAGCTGATGTAGGTCGTTTTTAATGCAAAATTCTCTAACAGCTAAAGCAGAATCTATTGCTTTATGTGCGTCGCCTAATCGAAAATAATCATTAGCTAATCTATTTTTTGTCCACCAAATCTCTTTTATATCATTTTCTTTCTTTGCTAGTTTTAGAATTTCTTTATGAATTGGAAAACTTTTTTCTGGCATTTCTTTTTGTACATAATTACCTGCAATATTTTGAAGCAGTCTAACTTTTGTGAAAGCACCTATGTTGGTGGTGTCTTTTAAAAGTGGTGTTAAAACCTCGAGAGCCTTATCAAATTGTGATTTTTGATAATATATTTCAGAAATCGAAGTGTAGTATGCAAAGGTCAATTTAATATCCCCTTCTGGTATTAGTGGATGTACTTTAAAATAGCTTTCTAATCCTTGTTCTGGTAAGCCAAATGCATTTGCTAATAATTGTCCTTTGTTTAAATAGTAATTAGGGAGTTCTAATTCTTTAAGCATTACAGTGTCTTTCGGTTTATTGTATGTCGCTATTTTTGTTTCAAATAGATCTGCGTAATATAAAACACTATCCAAATTCGCATTTTTATTTGCACCATGTAGCCACATTAACGCTTTGTAAGTCGCGGCTATTTTTTCTTCATATTTAGTTTTAATGGATTGTTTAAGTACTTTATGATGCACTGCAAATGCTTCTTCAGAATGTTGACCATAATAGCGTCTGTGAAGACTATCTAATTCATACGTGTTAAGGTCTTTTTCTTGCGCATATAATGTTGTGCTAAATGTAATAGTTAATATTAGTATGCTTATTTTTTTTATAGCTTTTGTAAACATAATTGCGCTTTATTATTTAAAAAAAATCATTGAATTCAGGTTGTATTTGTGGTAATACTCTAAATATTATAAATATTCAGGGTTAATAAATAACGCCCTGACTAATAGTATTTTATTGTTTATGTTATTAGGTGATTACCTTTTGATAACCTTAAAAAACGTGTAATATAAAACATATTTATCAACTTTAGCTTCTCAAGTTTTAAAGGTTTAGGCTTTTTAGCTGAAGTTCCTTTATCTTTTTAACAAAAAAAACACTAATTAATTAATTCTAACCTTTATGAAAAAAATTACGTTACTATTTGTTGTAATGATTGCTTTTTGTTGGCAATCTAATGCACAATTTACAGAAAGCTTTGAAACAGAAATTCCCGCAAGTTGGACCGTTTTAGATGAAGCAAGTACCAATACATGGGTTTGGGATGATACACCAGAAAGCGATGGTGCACAAGATGGTTCTGCTATTGCCAGAATTTCTGCTGGTACTGACAGTGCTAACGATGATTATTTAATTACACCTCAAATCACTGTTAATTCAGGTGTAAATGATAGATTGTCGTTTTATGTACGCTCAAGAAGTGGTTCTTTTTTAGAATCTTATGAGGTATTGTTATCTACTACGACAGCTGCAGCATCTGAATTTACAGTGGTTTTACAAGCAGAAAGCCTTGCGCCTGAATTATGGACCAATGTTATTTTTGATTTAACAGCATATGTAGGTCAGTCAATATATGTGGCAGTAAGAGCTAAATCATACGATGAATGGGAGTTACATGTTGATAATTTTGTTAACGATACATTTCCTGCTTGTAGAGAGCCTTTAGCATTTAATGCTTTGAGTATTGGTAGTACAACCGTTAATTTAGAATGGACTGAAGATGGTTCAGCTACGTCTTGGAATATAGAGGTTGTTGATATAACGGCTGGAGAATCGTCAACAGGAGTTGCAACAATTACTGGAGTTACTAATTCTTATATGGTAACTAGTTTAATGGCTAATAATGAATATGAATTTTATGTACAAGCAGATTGTGGTACTGATGGACCATCTTTTTGGGTAGGTCCTCTTACTCTTACTACTGCTTGTGATACTTTTACTGCGCCTTTTTCTGAAGGTTTTGATAATGCTGATGCCATTCCAGATTGTTGGTCAATGAGTGGTGGTGAAGATTGGCAATTTAATACGTCTGGTCCAAGTCATGTTGGTGATGGTGGCACATTAACAGGGAATACATTTTCTGATGGTTATTATGCTGCATGTGATGCTTCTAGTGATCATGGTCCAAGGTACTTAGTGAGTCCTTTAGTAGATATAAGTACACTTGCATCGCCAGAATTACGATTCTATGAAATTAGTGATGCAGAGGATTCTGACAATGCGCAATTAGATGTGGAAGTTTGGGATGGTGCTGCATGGAATCTTATGGCCACCTATAACAGTAATACTTTAGGTTGGGAATTAAAATCAATTGATCTAAGTGGTTTATCATTTACTGGACCAGCACAAGCTAGATTTACGTTTTCAGAACCTAATGGAGGTAATGATGATGATATCGCTATTGATGATGTTACTTTCGATGAGCCTATATCTTGTGTAGCTCCATCGTTTTTAATGGTTTCTAATATTACAACGACTACTGCAGATTTAGCTTGGACTGAGAATGGTACAGCTGCTTCTTGGAATATTGAAGTAGTTGATGTTACTGCTGGTGAAACTGTAACTGGTGTGGCTACAGATTCAGTTGTTACAAATCCATTTGGGTTATCAAGTTTGCAGTCTAATACTACTTATCAGATATTTGTTCAGGCAGATTGTGGTGTTTCTGATGGTACTTCTTTCTGGATTGGACCAATTGAGTTTACTACAGAGTGTAATGCATTTACTGCACCATATACTGAAGGTTTTGATAATGGAGGTGATATTCCAGATTGCTGGAGAATGTCTAGTGATTCAGGAGAAGAAGAATGGTTTTTTCAAACATCAGGATTGGGACACGTTGGAAATGATGGTGTCATAACAGGAAGTACAGCTAGTAACGGTTATTATGCAGCTTGTGATGCGTCAGGTAATCATGGTCCTAGGTATTTAGTTAGTCCATTTGTTGATGTAAGTACACTTGCAGCACCGGTTCTAAGTTTTTACGAAATAAGTGATTCTGAAGATTCTCTAAATGCACAATTAGATGTTGAGGTTTGGGATGGAAGTTCTTGGAATCTCATGGCTACTTATAACACAAATACAGTTGGTTGGGAATTAAAAATTATTGATATAGCTGGTTTAACATTTACAGGTCCAGCACAAGCTAGATTTACGTTTTCTGAAGTTTTAGATCCAGGTGATTTTGATGATGATTTAGCAATTGATGATGTTTCTTTTGAAGAAGCGCCATCCTGTATACCGCCTTCAACGCTTGCAGCATCAAATATTACAACGACTACAGCAGATTTAAGTTGGGCTAGTGGTACAGCAACATCATGGAATATTGAGGTTGTAGATGTTACTGCAGGAGAAACCGTAACTGGTGTTGCTACAGCTACAGGAATTTCCAATCCTTATAACCTAACAGGTTTAGTTGCTGATAATAATTACGAGTATTACGTTCAAACAGATTGTGGTGTAGATGGTAATTCTTCATGGGTTGGTCCTTATGCTTTTGCGACAGCAATTATTCCGCCTTCTTGTGGTGGTAATTTTACTGATTCAGGTGGAGCTAGTAATGATTATTCTAGTTCAGAGTTTACAACAACTACAATTATGCCAGATACTGCAGGTGAGGCAGTGACTATTACATTTACTTTTGTCGATTTAGAAGCAGATGATTTTGATATTGGAGATCAAGGAGGATGTTATGATTACTTAACTATATATAACGGTCCCGATAATACATATCCTGTTTTAGCGCAGACATTATGTGGTCAAGAAAGTGGAAACGGAACTTTACCTTCTGTAGCATCTAGTGTGCTTAGTGTAGGTGATTCTTTTACGTCTACAGATGTCTCTGGTGCATTAACTATTGAGTTTAGTTCTGATGGTGGTATTGAATATGGTGGATGGGTAGCTGATGTAACTTGTGCTACTTTAGGAATTGACGATATAGATAATCAAAGCACATTCACTTACTATCCTAATCCAGTTAAAAATACGCTAACATTAAATGCTATAAATACTATTGATACTGTAAACGTGTACAATATGTTAGGGCAACAAGTATTAGAAAAGATGCCTAATGCAGTTAATAGCGAGTTAGATTTATCAGGTTTACAAACAGGTACCTATTTTGTAAAAGTTTCTATTGCTGGTGTTGTTAAGACTATTAGAGTAATAAAAGATTAAATATTGCTGAAATCAATAACGGAAAGCCACTGATTTTTTGGGTGGCTTTCTTATTAATAATTACACCTTAAAGAAGGTGTTAATTATATTATTTCTGTTGAATTAATAAAAAAATGAAATGAAAAATTTAATCCTAACATTTAGCTTAATTATTGTGTGTATGCTATGTAGCACAAAAGCTTTAAGTCAAACAATCAATCCTCCAGTAGGTGTAACTTGTCCCTCTAATAATTCTTCTTTTGTATTTGAAGCAGAATTTGATGATTACAATGGTTGGACAGGTGATTTAACAAATACAAACAACGGAGGACAATGGGAAGTGCCAGGTAATGCAAATAGTTCAGGTACAGGACCAGATTCTGCGTATAGTGGTGCTAATTATATGAATTATGAAGCTTCGGGTAATGCACAACTTTTATCCGCTTCAGCAATTAGTCCTGTTATTGATCTTACAACTGCAACAGATGAGGCAGAACTTTCTTTTTATATGCATGCCTATGGTGAAGGTATGGGAACTTTAGAAGTTGGAATTTCTAATTCAATTTCTGGGCCATTTACTAATCTATTTACATGGAGTGGTCAGCTACAAACTTCAGGTGGCGAACCATGGGTGCCAGTAGGTGTTAATTTAGATTCATATTTAGGGCAATCCATATATTTAGAGTTTAAACAAACTAGAACAGATAATTTTAGAGGGGATATGTCAATTGATTTAGTGCGTGTGGAAACGTGTGGTTCAATCTGTGCTTCTCCTACAGTATCTGTTGATGGCGTAGACTCTGATGATATAAGTGCATCAGTAGATTTTTCTTGGATTGCTAATGACAGTGAAACGTCATGGGAATATGCAATACAAATTGAAGGTACTGGTACACCAACATCAGGTACAACATCATTAGTGCAAAATGTTACAGAAAACGGATTGTTATTTGGTACAGATTATGAAGTCTATGTTAGGGCAAATTGTACCAATGGAAATAGTATTTGGGCAGGTCCTTTACTTTTTACGACACCAATAAAAACAGATTTTATTATAGATTGTTCAGCTGGTCCTATAACAGAAACAATGTGTTATGGAGATAATGGTGTTGTTAATCCAGAAATTTTCACATTTACCAGTATTGATGGTTCAGCATTAACATTGAATTTTTATTCAGGATTTATTGATGAAGGTTGGGATCCACTTGTTGTTATAGATACTGATGGAACTTTTATTGTGCCTTATGATGATTATTTTTTCGGTAATGAAGGTAATCTTTCAGGTCTTTCATACACATCTACAGGAGATACCATATCATTTTATATTGCGTCAGATGATTTTGTGCCAAGTAGTTGTGCAAATGGAGATGCTCCTATGAATGGTGGAATTACTTATACAGTTGCTTGTGCAACATGTACCAATTCAGAAGCGACATACACTATTGTTGATGATTGTGATAACGGTAGTCAATTTCTAATAGATGTTAACGTTACGTCTTTAGGTAGTGCTACATCACTTACTATATCTAATAATGTCGATACCAATACAGCTACTATTAATGCTATTGGTACCTATCAAATTGGTCCTTTCCCTTTCTTCACAGATATTATATATACATTAACTAATAATCAAGATGCTAATTGTGTTTTTAATAGTTTGCCAATATTAGTTAGGAGTTGTATTCCTGATAATGATGATTGTGATTCGGCAACAATAGTAACTGTTAATACAGATGACTCATGCACAGAGCTGGCTTATGGTACAATTTTATCGGCAAGCCCTTCTAATGTGGCAGCGGTTTCTTGTGATGGTGATGCAGATGATGATGTGTGGTTTCAGTTTGTTGCTATTAATGATACGCAAATAATTGAGTTTTTAAATATTGTTGAAAATGATGTGGCGTCAGGTCTCAATCATGCTGTTTATGAAGGTTCTTGTGGTGCTCTAAATGAGCTATATTGTATGGATGGTGGTCCTAGTGTAACACCACAATTAGTCATTGGTGATACTTATTATATAAGAGTATTTTCAGAAGGTTCTGAGGATGAGGATGTAAGTTTTGATTTATGCATTAGACCTGGATTTAATAGTATTGAAGTAAGTGATAGTGCTTACACTATAGAAGAATTGGTGCAAGATGTATTATTCGCTAGTGATTGTGCTAACGTATCAAATATTACCTTTACAACAGGTACAAGCTTTGACCCTTTTAACCCTAACGGAATAGGTTATTTTTCAATAGATGGTGATCAGTTTCCTTTTAGCGAAGGGTTATTGCTAAGTACTGGGCATGCGGAAGATGCGGCAGGCCCCAATGATGATACAATAAATTCATCAGGTAGCCAATGGGTTGGTGATACTGATTTAGATACTATTTTAGGAGTCGATTCTAGAAACGCTACGATTATAGAGTTTGATTTTGTGCCATATTCTCAAAATATAAGTTTTGATTTTTTAATGGCATCGGAAGAATACAATGGTGGTAGTTATGAGTGTACGTATTCAGATGCTTTTGCTTTTTTCTTAACGGATTCTAATGATAACACAACTAATCTGGCCGTTATTCCAAATACTACAACACCAATTTTAGTAACAACGGTTCATCCTAGTAATGATGATTGTCCTGCTATTAACGAAGCATATTTTGGGGAATATACACCTGACAATTTACCACCAATGGATTATAATGGTAGAACGGTAGTTTTTACAGCTCAATCCGCAGTTAATATTGGAGAAACTTATCATATAAAACTTGTGGTTGCTGATGATTCAGACTCACAATTTGATACTGGGATCTTTATTGAAGCAGGTAGTTTTGAAATTGGAGAATTAACTCTAGGAGATGATTTTACAATAGACGCAGGTACCGCAAGTTGTTTAAATGAGCCTGTAGTTTTAGATACACAAGCTCCAAATTTAGAGCATGTTTGGTATAGAGATGGATTACTTATTTCTGAAGAGTCAAGTTCTATTTTAACGGTTAGTGAGCCAGGTGTTTATACAGCTCAAGTAATATTTTCTAATCAATGTATTATAAGTGACGAAATTACTGTAGAGTTTTTAGAAACTCCTATTGCAAATCCGGCGAATGATTTATTAGAGTGTTCCGCAACAAACCAAGCATTCTTTGATCTTACAGAAAATAACCCTTATATTTTAGGTAATCAAATTGCTTCAGAATATACGATTACATACCATTTAAATGAGCAAGATGCTATAGCTAATTCTAGTCCATTACCTACTGTTTATGAAAATGTTTCAGACCCTCAAATTATTTATGCAAGAATAGAAAGTAATACTTCTGGTTGTTTTGCTACTACGTCATTTTTTATAATACTTACTAATCCTAGTCATATAGCAGAAAGTGTAGATTTGTTTGGATGTGATAATGATGGTGATGGCGTTGCGAGTTTTGATTTAGAAGCACATAATGTTGATATCCTAAATGGTCAAGATGAAACGCAGTTTTTAGTTTCTTATTACCTCTCAGAGGCGGATGCTATTGCTGCAATAGGAGCTTTGCCTGATTTATATGATAGTTCTGGCGAAACTTTATATGTTAGGATGGAGTCTGTTGATTTTACAGATTGTTTTGTTACTAATAGTTTTAATTTGATAATAGGTGTAGATCCTATTACAAGTTTTTCTTTAGATATTGAATATGAAATTTGTCCTAATGCATCTTCACCATTTATTATTGATGCAATTCCAGAAAATTATGCTGCATCTGAAGTGACAGTTTATTGGTATCGTGATGGCGGTATTATTTTAGATGAGAACACTTTAAGTCTTCCCGTGTTGGAGGGAGGTTTGTATGAGGTTGAGGTTGTTTTTAATGATACAGGATGTTTTGGTTTGAGTGAAGTGACAGTTACTGAGTCAGGTATTTGTGTATTCCCACAAGGCATATCACCAGGTGTTTCACCAGGACAGAATGATAATTTCGATTTAAGAAGTTTCAATGTTACAAAACTGGAAATATTCAATAGAAACGGAACATTAGTATATTCTAAAGACAATTACACTAATGAATGGTATGGCCAAACAGATGATGGAGATGAGCTTCCTGTAGGAACTTATTTCTATACTGTTATTTACGAAGGAGGCGCTAAGTCAAAAAGTTCTTGGGTATATATTAACAGATAATCAACTAACAGAATCAACTTAATATAATGAAAAAACTCTCTATTATAGCGGTTTTGCTTTTAGCATTTCAAATGCATGGGCAACAAGACCCTCAGTACACGCAGTACATGTATAATATGAATATCATTAATCCTGCTTATGCAGGATCAAAAGAAAATCTTTCTTTTGGATTATTATACAGAAACCAATGGTCTAAAATTGATGGCGGACCAGAAACTGGAACGTTCTTTGGGCATGCACCAATAGGTAATAACCTCGGACTTGGTTTATCTGTTATTGCAGATCAAATAGGACCAGTAAAAGAAACGAATACTTATGTAGATTTATCATATACATTAGAATTAGGTGGTGAACACAGACTGGCATTTGGTATTAAAGCTGGTGCAACATTTCACGATATTGGTTTAGCAGGTATTGATGTTATTGATTCAACTGACCCTTTCCTAAATCAAGATATTAACGAAACAACCCCTAATATTGGTGCTGGTTTCTTTTATTATACAGACAAATACTATGTGTCTTTATCTGTACCTAATCTATTATCTTCAGTACACTTAGATGATAGTGGTCTTAAAATTGGCTCTGAAACACAACACTATTTCTTAACTGGTGGTTATGTGTTTGATTTATCTGAGAATACAGAACTTAAACCTTCTGTAATGATTAAATCTGCCTTTGATGCACCAACATCTTTTGATGTTAACGTTAATGCTAGATTTTATAAAAAGTTTGAAATAGGA
This sequence comes from Winogradskyella sp. 4-2091, assembly GCF_045765065.1. Lineage (NCBI taxonomy): Bacteria > Pseudomonadati > Bacteroidota > Flavobacteriia > Flavobacteriales > Flavobacteriaceae > Winogradskyella > Winogradskyella sp. 4-2091. The sequence continues at coordinate 4,802 of NZ_JBJKOD010000020.1, read as the reverse complement.
GCTTCTTACAGATTAGATGATTCCTTTTCTGCATTGGTGAATTTTGCATTAACACCATCTTTAAGAGTGGGTTATGCTCATGACTTTATTTCTTCGGATATTAAAGCCTATGCACCTGCATCTCATGAGGTCTTCTTATTGTTCGACCTTAATTTCCCGAAACGTGTTTCTCGTTCACCAAGATACTTTTAATCAGTTAAGCTAAACAATTATGAAAAACTTTAAAACATTATTATTGATTACGTTGATCAGTAGCTTTTGCTTAACTGCTCAAAATAGCAACACTAAAAAAGCAGATAAGCATTTTGCAAGATTTGAATTCGTAAAAGCGGCTGAAAGCTATTATAAATTAGTTGAAGACGGTAAAGCTGATGCTTACGTTTACGGTCAGCTTGCAGAGAGTTATTATAACATCTTTGATACAGAATCTGCGGAGCGTTACTACGCTAAAGCATTAGAAACTTCAGAAAAACCAGAGATGGTTTATAAGTATGCTCAAATGCTTAAAGCAAATGGCAAATACGCTGAATCTAATACACAAATGGACAAATTTGCGACAATGCGTCCTGCAGATGATAGAGCTATGGCATATAGAAAAAATCCAGATTACCTTCCTAAGATTTTAGAACAAGGTAAAAAGTTTAATGTTCAGAATGCTGACTTTAACTCTACTCAATCTGATTTTGGTGGAACACTTCAAGGTGATAAATTATACATTACTTCGGGACGTAATGATAGTCGTAAAACCTATGGTTGGAATGATCAGCCGTTTTTAGATATCTATACGATTACTAAAAATACAGATGATACTTACCAAGAAGCTGTTTTAGCCAATAACAAAGTAAATACAAGATTTCACGAAGGTTTAGTGTCATTTTCTCCAGATGGCAACACTATGTATTTCTCTAGAGAAAGTTATTTTGAAAAAACTTATGAAAAAGATTCTTTAAGCAATACACGTTATAGCCAATTGTATTTATTTAAAGCCACTAAACTTGGTGATGATTGGGATACTATAGAAAGTTTATCAGTTAACAGTCAAAACTATTCTGTTAAAAACCCAGCGGTTAGTGCAGATGGTAAAACAATATATTTCGCATCAAACAAACCAGGTGGTTATGGAGACTTTGATATCTACAAAGCTGAAATCAATAACGATGGTACTTTAGGTGAGGCTGTAAATTTAGGTCAGAAAATAAATACGGAAGGACAAGAAATGTTTCCATACGTAAGCAGTACAAATACACTTTATTTTTCTTCTAACGGTCACTTAGGATTAGGTGGTTTAGATGTGTTTTACACTAAAGAGATTGATGGTAAGGTTGCTCCAATTAGAAATGTTGGTATTCCTATTAATAGTAATGCAGATGACTTTGCGTTTATCATTGATGAAGAAACTGGTGAAGGGTTTGTCTCTTCTAACAGAGAAGGGGGTAAAGGAAGTGATGATATCTATACGTTCAAAAAATTACAACCTTTATGTGATGTGATGATTACAGCTACTGTTTTAGATGATAAAACAAGAGAACCAATTAGTGGTGCTGCTGTTTCATTATACGATGATGAAGGTAATAAAGTAGTTTCTAAAACAACGAATGACCAAGGTATTGCTGAATTTATTGTGGAGTGTGAAAAAGACACGGAACTAGAAGTGGTAATGGAAGATTTTGAAAGTAAAAAAGTACAAGTAAAAGGAACTACAGATGAAGAGAATAATGTACAAATTTCATTAGACCCTATCGAGAAAATTATTGAACCAGAACAAGTTGTTCTCGCTCCTATTTTCTTTGAATTTGATAAATCTAACATCACTGCGCAAGGCGCATTTGAATTGGATAAATTAGTACAAGTAATGAAAAAATATCCTGAAATGGTTATACAAGCAACGTCTCATACAGATAGTAGAGGGCCAGAATCTTATAATGCCAACCTTTCTAATAGAAGAGCAAAAACTACAGTACAGTATGTGATTTCTCAAGGGATTGAAGAAGCGCGTATCTCAGGTATGGGTAAAGGTGAATCTGAACCTAAAGTAGATTGCTCTAATGGTTGTACAAAAGAACAACATGCTGAAAATAGACGTTCGGAATTCTTAATTGTAACGGATGCAGTACAGCAACAATATTAATGAGAGTGAGAAGTAAAAAATGTTAGTAACGCTTAGGATATAGTTCTTAAAGCATATGCGTTTGTTTAAATTATAAAATTAAGTAATTATGTTTTATCAAACAGAGCAACCTGATAATAAGGTTTTAAAAACAAACCTTAATTACAGCTGTTGCTTAAAATTTGAATTAATAGAGTTTTGCAAAGAAAATGGATTGTCAACGCAAGGCAGTAAAGATTGTTTAAAACAGAGAATAAAAAGTTTTTTAGATAAAAAAATGAAAGACGATACAAAGCTGACTTCACTTAAAAATAAGCGTCGTACAATTAAGAAAATTATCTAAATTAAAGAACTTAAAAATAGATAAGGTATCAGGTCTATATGTTTTAGATCTGTATACCTTTTTTAGGTTTTTTGTTAATATTTAATAGGATTTGTAGAATTTGAAGTTAAAATACTGTAGTTAATGTTAAACTAATATTCAGTATGTCGGCTTTTTTTGTAGTTAAACTTTATTAACATTCTTGTCAATTGAAAAATTAGTCTTGATTCATGTATTTTGGTTAAATTCCCAACTTAACACTTTACAGAGTGTTTTATAGGTTCTAAAAAGAAACAATTATTTTTTTAAAATTCAATTCATGGTAAAAAAAATACTATATCTCATAATAATTTTATCTTCTTTTTTTGGTTATGCCCAAGATATTTCGATGCAAAATGGAACTGTAAGCAAGTGTGCTCCTGATAGGTTTTTCGATTCTGGGGGAGAATTTGGTAATTATTCAAATGATGAGGATTATACTATTACAATTTGCCCTCAGAATGACGATGAATTTATTATTGTAAATTTTTTAGAGTTCAGTACACAACTTAATCAAGATATTTTATCTATTTATGATGGAGATGATATAACCGCTGACTTAATCGGCTCATATTCTGGAGTTGTCTCTCCTGGTAGCGTGTCTGCATCAGATACAAATGTGTCAGGGTGTTTAACATTTGTATTTACCAGTAATGGTTCAGGTAATATTACAGGGTGGATTGCAGAAATATTCTGTGCTGCACCTTGTCAAGATATTATGGCTTCTATAGATAGTACAACTCCAGCACCAAATGGCTCTGGAGTTATTGGGATTTTGCCAGGCGAAACAGTTAATTTTTCTGGTAGTGCCATTTTTTCTTTAGATGGTACAGGTGCAACTTACACATGGGATTTTGGAGATGCAAATACAGCAACAGGTGAAAATGTTTCTAATCTTTTTATGTCACCAGGAACTTACACAGTGACACTTACTGTTTCTGATACTAATCCGCAAGGTTGTAGCGATACAGCTTCAATGTTAGTTTTTGTTTTGGGACCAAATGTTGTTGTGGATCAAGATACTTTTACAACAGAAGAATTAGTAGAGGATATTTTAATTGATAGCCCTTGTGCTGCTGTATCAAATATTATATCATCAACAGGAACAACTTATAGCAACACAGAGCCTAATGGTATTGGGTATTTTTATAGTAATGGCTTAGATTTTCCGTTTGAAGATGGAATTTTACTTACAAGTGGAGATGCTAGTCAAGCAGGAGGACCAAATACCTTTTTAGGAGATGGATCTGGAGCATGGCCAGGTGATGCTGATTTAGATACTGCAGTTGGTATTAACTCAAATAACGCATCATTTATTCAGTTTGATTTTATACCTACTGCCAATAGCATTAGTTTTGATTTTCTAATGGCTTCTGAAGAATATGATATGGGAAGTTTTGAGTGCACTTTTTCTGATGCCTTTGCTTTTTTATTGACCGATTCATCAGGAAATACAACAAACTTAGCCGTGCTTCCAAATTCTACAACGCCAATATTAGTAACTAATATTCATCCAGATAATGGAGCCTCGTGTGGAGGAATAAACGATCAGTATTTTGGTGCTTATACACCAAATAATGGACCTCCAATTTCGTTTGATGGAAGGACTATAGTCTTTACAGCTCAATCAGCTGTTGTTCCTGGAGAAAGTTATACTATTAAATTAGTGATTGGCGATGATAGAGATAACAATTATGATTCAGGCGTGTTCATTAAGGCAGGTAGTTTTAATTTAGGTGGTAATTTAGGTGATGATATTACTATTGCTGCTAATACCGCGGAATGTTATGGTTCAGAAATTGTATTGGATTCTGGTTTAGATGCAGCAGTGCATGTTTGGTATAAAGATGATGTTGTAATTGATGGTGAAACTACTTCAATTATTACGGTTACTGAACCTGGTGTTTATTATGCTGATTTTGATTTTTCAGGTGTTTGTACTGGTTCTGCGGATCCAATTTTAATAGAATTTAGAGAAAATCCAACGGCTAATCCAGGTTCAAATTTAGTAGTTTGTAGTGCAACTGGTACAGACGAATTTTATTTAACGGATAATGATGATGATATTATAGGAGATCAAGATCCAACAGAGTTTATGGTGTCTTATTTTTTAACAGAACAAGACGCTATTGATAATGTTGGCGCATTAACAAGTCCTTATACAAATACATCTAACCCACAGACTATTTGGGCAAGACTATCGGATAATTCGGCAACTTGTGTAGACTTTACATCCTTTACGTTATCAGCTGCTTTTCAACCCACAATCAATCCAGTTTCAGACTTAGAGTTATGTGATGATTCGAGTAATAATGGCTTTGAAGAATTTGATTT
>NZ_JBJKOD010000019.1:0-41852 GCF_045765065.1 Winogradskyella sp. 4-2091 | reverse complement strand
TGAAATATTAATTAATGTAATTATTTCAATATATTTTTTAACGTTCATTAAATATTAGTAACTCTAAAAATGTAAAAAAACTGTGAAATAAATGTCAAACTAGTTTATTTCTCGAAGAATTATTGGTTCTTTACTGTAATTATGAAATTAATAAAACGTTTTTTCTTTTATAAAATAATCGTAGTAATAGGAATCTTAAGTCTTATATGTTGCTCATCGGATCAAAACACAGAATTAAATGAAATTACCAAAATTGCCATTCGAGATATTGGTAACAAAGTTTTATTAGAAAACAAAGATTCTACATCCTTAGTTTTACCTGTAATTCCCTTAAATTCTCATAAATATCAGTTATCGTTTAATGATCCATTGTCTATTGAACCAAGCACCTTAACCAAAATTATTGAAGAAAGTTTACAAAAAGCAGATTTATCAAATCAATATAGAGTAGAGGTAAAAGACTGCAAAACTGAAATAGTATCATATAGTTTTCAAGTTAATGATGAAAAGGAAAGGACAATTATTCCTTGTTTAGGTCGCAATTTACCTAAAGCTTGTTATATTATTCAACTCCAATTTATCGATGTTGAAAACACTACTAAATTCAGTTATAGTAATAGTGGAATAATTTTGATATTAGGCTTAGTCCTTGTTTGTATTCTGTATTTTGGTGTTAAAAAATATATTAGTAATGACAAGCATAATAATGAGACAAGTGAAAAATTAGGAATTTTCTACTTTTATCCTGAACAAAATAAATTAGTTAAAGAGCGCGAGGAAATAGCATTATCTAAAAAAGAATGCGAATTACTTGCACTATTAGTGGCCAACCCGAATCAAATCATTAAAAGAGATGAGCTTACTAAGCGTGTTTGGGAGGATAACGGTGTATTTGTTGGCAGAAGCCTTGATACATACATCTCCAAACTACGAAAAAAATTAAAAGCGGATAGCACTATAAGGATAACTAATATCCATGGTGTAGGTTATAAATTAGAAACAGATATATAATACACTATCTATAATAACTCTTACTCGTTCCTTTTGTACATGCACAATTACTAGCACCTTGAAATAAATCTAGTCCAATAGTGATCATATGTGTACCAGTATTGTAACCAGATAAATCATTAAATGTGAATTGATATGCATAACCAAAATAGAATTTGTTAAATGTTATTCCTGCCATAGGTCCTAAATTGAGCGGTTGAAAAAACTGATCATTTAGAAAGCGATATGACGCACCTAACCAATAGTAATCGCCTTTTCTGTTAAATTTTCGGTATTTAAAATTGAGATCTGTACTAGATCTTTTATCGCTATCAAAGAATTGAAAAAATACAGAAGGTTCATACTCCACATCTTTGTTGTTTTTTGTCTTTAAAACTAAACCAGAATATAACTGATAATTTAATAATCGACTAGGTTCTAAACCAACATAAGGATCAGTATCTTTCTTCATGAAATTGTTGGCATTAAAACTTAAATAAAATGCTTTCCAACGGTAAAGAAAACCTGCATCAAAGTTATTATTAGAGACTGATCTATCATCTGTAATACTAGGATCTAATATTGGAATATCATAAGTTGTATTAAAATTTTCAATATCAATTCTAAAGCTATTGATGTTATACGATAACCCAAAGGATAAATATTGTTTTGACTTATAATCTAAAATTAAATGATGGGCGAAAGAGAATTTAACACCTTTTTGCCTAGTGTTTCCATTTTTATCAGTGTATGCAGAGATACCTATACCTGTAGTATTTGCAATTCTAAAATCTGCATAAATTGATTGGTTATCTGGTGCGTTTTTAATTCCAACCCATTGTGTTAGTCCATTTGCTCTAATTTTTAAATTATCGCCTATACCTGCATAGGTGGGTGAAATAACAAAATTGTTTTCAGATAAATACTGTGTAAATACAGGTAAATTTAATTCTTGACCATAGCCTTGAGCAAAGATCAAAAAGAGAAAATATAGTGTGATTTTTTTCATAATGCTTTCTTTTAATGTTCTTTACTATTATCTATATAAGGTAAAATGTCCTACAAATTCTTTATCATGAGATGAGTCGTTTGTTTTAACTACAAACCAGTAATCACCTGTTGGTAATTCTCTACCATTATAACGTCCATCCCACACTTCTCCGACATGATATTCAGCTATTTTACGACCGTAGCGATCAAAAATATCAAAGGTTAGATTTGGATAATTTTCTGTACAACCAGGAGCCCAAGTGTCAAATTCACCATCACCATCTGGAGTAAACCAATTTGGAATACAGATATCTTCAAATTCTAATACAATTTGTGCTTTGGCAAAACAACCTGTGCTGTCCGTTACAGTAACTTCATAAATTCCAGATTCCGTGATAATGAATGAATTTTCAGTTCCATAATCTTCGCCATTCATAGTAAATTCATATCCACCTTCACCACCAGATGCATTAGCAATGAACTGATTTAACTCACCTTCAACTAAGGTTAAAGTAATAGGAGTAGTAGCTTCAATATCAAAGAATTCCGTAGTTTGTATACAACCGTTAGAATGTCTAACATCTATATAATGATCTGTTCCTACAGGTACATTAGTAAACTTTTCACTTTGTTGGTATGGTCCACCATTTAAAGAATAATCTAATTGTGTCAGATCAACAATTGAGTCATCTACTGTTACGGTAACAATATTACCTTGCGTATTATCTTCACATATATTTTCAATAATTACCTCTGGTAGAATACTTACAGAAGGAGGGAACGTAATATTCCACTCAGATTCACAACCTTCAGCATCTCTTACATAGACAATGTGATCACCACCTTCAAGATCTGTAAAATCGAATTCATTCTGTGAAATACTTCCTAATGTATAAGGTCCGTCATAGTTATCGAGACTTACGCTGTAAGGTAATGTTCCGCCAGAAATTGAAATACTGAACTCGCCATCTTCGTCTCCAGAACATACTTCTGGAAAAAATGAATCCGCTACGATATTTAAAATAACAGGATTTGGTTCTGAGATTGAAAAACTAAAGTTTATATAACAACCTAATTCATCTTGAACAATTAATTCATAATCACCTGGAGATAGATTGTCAATAGAAGTCGTCTCAAAAAACTGATTTAATTGAGGCGATATAGCAAATTTAACAACACCAGTGCCACCAGTTGCTGTAATTTCAACTGATCCATTGTTATTTCCTGCACACGAAACATTGTTAACATCAATAGTCGCATCTAATGGTGCATCTGGTTCAGTAATAGATATTGGTGCTGAAGTAGCTACACAATCACCACTTTCAACAAATACAATATAATTCCCTGCATAAAGCTCAGTAAAATAACCAGGACTATTTTGAGTTGCTGTTAATGGGTTACCTGACGAATCTTGTAATGTGTATGTGTAATTTCCTAGTCCTCCTAAAGCTGTTGCCGAAATAGTTCCATTATTATCACCAGCACAATTAATAGTTGGGTTTGTAGATTCTAAAGTAACCGTAAGAGTAGGTAATGGGTCTACTGTAATTTCATTTGAAACATTTGTAACACAACCATTCGCATCTTGCACATAATATGAATAAGTACCATCTGGAACAGAGAATGTTGTCGACGAAGCGAAAGTTCCTAGAATTGGACTAAAAGAAGGGTTTGCACTATATGAATATATACCTGTTCCGCCTGTTGCACTTAATGTTAAAGTCGATTCTGTTAAACATGTTTGAGTAGTAGTTCTTACTAAACTTGCTTCAACAGGAGTCGGTTCATTGATAACAATATCAATGGAAGTTAATTCACAATCATATCCATCTGTAATTCTTACAAAATAGGTACCTGGACCTAAGTTTTCAAACACATTAGATGTTTGTGGGCCAGATGTACTTGCTGTTGGTAATACTGTATTAAGCGTATAAGAATAGTTAGATCCTTGTCCACCCGATACATTAGTAATACTAATGCTCGCATCTTGATCTCCAAAACAAGACAATATTGCTGTACTTGGTGTAAACGTTGCAGTAATTGGCGTTGGTGTTTCTAAAGTAATAGATTCAGATACAATACAACCTCCAGAATCTCTTACATTAACAATATAAGAACCAGCCGAAAGATCTGTAAATGAATTATTTGAAGAATAAGCAATAGTAGCATCTCCTGTTAATTCATATTCTAAATCTCCCCAACCACCTGTTGCAGTAGCCGTTATAGTACCTTCGTTATTGTTACACGTAACATCAGATGTTTCAGAAACACTTAAAGTTAAAGGTGCTGTTGGTGATGTTATTATTACATCATTTTCTGCAGAACAGAATGGAAATTCTGTTTCAGTAATTATCACTGTAAAGATTCCTGCTTCCATACCAGAAACAGTTTCTGGATTAACTGAAGTATTAGCGTTTACAACACCTGTTACCGATGTGTTTGAATCATCAAGTACTTCATACGTATAAGAACCTGTATAGTTTTCTATGTTTATTTCAAATGATCCAGCATTGTCGCCAAAACAAACAACAGATGTTGGTTCTAAAGTAAAAATAGGAAGAATGGCTTCTGCTAATGTAACAGAAACTTCTTCTGTACAAGAGGTAACCGTATCAGTTATTGTTATAGTATAAGTGCCAGATGGTACACCAGAAAATATGTTTCCTGTTAAAGCAATTGAAGCTGTATTTGGTGCTATACTATAAGTATAAGAACCTGAACCTCCATTACCAGTAATAGTGATTTCTCCATCATCATTAGCACATGTAGGTAATGCTGTTACTTCTGGAGTTAAAGTAATTGGAGAAACAACATTTAAATTCACAGTATTACCACAACCGTTGACATCTTTTATTGAGATAGAGTGAGCACCAGAATATAAGTTGGTAAGTGTGAATGGGAATGTTTGAGTTTGAAATGCACCTCCATTAATACTTACAGTGTAAGGTGGCATACCAACAGTATCTAAAGTAACTTCTATTTCATATTCACCTTCGGCTACTGTACATTGATTTGTATTCACTGCAGAAATAACAGGAGTAGGATCCATATTCAATATTTGAACTGGGCTCGTCACAATACAGTTATTAGCATCGATAGTATGTACGTAATAACTACCAGCATCTTGGTTAAAAGTACTAGTAGAATTCCAACCAGAATCTGAAGCTAAAGGTGCTGAAGCTGATGTTGTAATCTGATATTTATAAGGCGATGTTCCGTTTGAAGCAATTGCACTTATAACACCTGAGTTAGCGTTACAATTTGCATTGTTATCTATAGAAACAGCTAATTCTAAAGCAATAGCAGATTCAGTAATATTAAAAGGAGCAGTCACTATTCCACAGCCTGTATTTGGACCAGAAGTTTCACTTATTGAAACAAAATAATTCCCAAAAGGTAATGGTCCAAGATTGGTAACATCAAGTGATCCATTTGCAGGAATAGTTCCTGTGCCAGTAATTCCAGTAGAATTTAATGACATTGAATCAAATATTTCGTAATTAACATTTACAGAAGTACCATAAACACTGTTTACTGTGAAAGAAGCATTACCATCTGCACTTCCAGTACACGTAATATTATTTGAACTAAAAGCAGACGTAGTTAATGTAGAACTCGTCGGTATTGCAACTGTTGATGGTTCATAATAACTACAATTAGTCGATTGATCGAATACAATAAACGTATAAAGCACACCAGGCATTAAACCCGTAAACGTTGCCGATTGACTGCCAGGAGTATCCTCTGCTAACCATGTTCCTGTTGGATAAACAGTAGAAGGGCCTTCATAAATACTAAAGAAAAAAGGACCAGAACTACTTAAAGAAGAACCAACGCTTACCTCAGCTTCGCCACCTGTTAAGCAATCTACTGTAGATACAATGTTAATATCTAAATCTGTTGGAGGAGAGGCTACAAGTACATCTTGTACTAAGATAGAACATCCATTTGCATCGACTACATTAATTTGATATAAACCGAAATCTACAACATCAAAATTAACTGATGTAGAACCTGTATTATTTAATTCAGAATTAGAATAACCGTTTGTTCCTGTTACAAAATAATTATAAGGAGATGTTCCTCCAGAAACAGAATTTATTATCACAGATCCTTGAGATACACCACCAGTAGTACACGTAATATCGATGGCGTCATAATCTAAAACTATAGCATCTGGTTGATCTATTGTTATTGTTTCAGTAGCTGTACAAGATTTTGAATCCGTTACAGTTACTGTATATGTTCCTGCTGGTAAACTCGACGTTTGGGTACCGAAATCAGTTCCCGTTGTATCATTATTAACATTTACAGTGAAAGGCGCTGTTCCTACAGAAGTATCTATGGTAACTTCAATAGCACCATTAGTATCTCCATTACATAAAATAGGTTGTGTCTGAGCGACTAAGCTTAGTGCAGGCGTTGAAATAGGATCTACAGTTATTTCTGAAGATTCTGCAATACAACCATTAGCATCAGTAATTTGAAACTGGTAAGTCCCATTGTTAGCAGTAGCATAGGTAAAAGGTGTACCAGTTGATACTAATGAAGAATATGCACCACCATTAAAAGAGACTGCATAAGTATAAGGCGCAGGACCAGTAATTGAACCTGTAATAACAGCATCACTAGATGTTGTACAATCTAAATCTTTGGTAAGAACGATATCTAGAGTTGGTACTGGTATTGGATCAATAGTATAAGTTTCTGAGTATACACAATCATTTTCATCTTTTACTTGGAATGTATAAGTTCCTGGTTCAAGATCAGAGAAACTAGTTGAAGTTTGATATGATGTTGCATTCGCAGATGGTGCTGTAATTTGATATTCTAGCGTTCCAATTCCTCCTGTAGAACCTGTAATTGAAACAGTAGATGTATTTGTAGGACATGTTACTGCTGAATTATCAAAAGTTAGATCTGTTGGAGGACTTAATTGATCAATTTCTATTTCGTTTGATGCAACTGAACAGCCACTATTATCTTTTATTATAACTGTATAAGTACCTTGAGATAAATCATCAAAAACATTATTTGTTTGAAAGTTAACACCATCTAAACTATACGTATATGGTGCATCACCTCCTGAAACATTAGATACTGTTATTGTTCCATTATCTAAACACGTTAAAGGAGTTGTAAGTTCTGCTGTTCCTGTAATTAAAGCTCCAGAATTAATATCAACGGTCTGTGGATCAGTAGTACAATCAGCAGTGCCAGTTGTATATTGTAAGATCACACTATAACTACCAGCTGTTAAACCAGTAAATGTATTAGAGTTTTGATAAGTAATACCACCATCAATACTATACAAAATACTATTTCCATTTGCGTTAGTAACATTTACTATAATAGCTCCAGAATTAGCTTCATCTGCACAAGTAATATCTGTTTTTGTAACATTAAATTCTGGTTCAGCAATAGCTTCAACATCAATAGTGACGCTTGTGCTACAATTGTTTGCATCAATAACTTCAACAGTATAAGTTCCTGCTGTTGATACAGTGATTTCTGGAGTCGACTGAAAATCTGTACTACCATTTACAAAATAGTAATATGGCGATGTTCCGCCAACAGGATAAACTGTAATAACACCATCTTCACAAGATAGAGGCGTAGTTAAAGCTACAGTAGCTGTTAATAGATCTGGTTCTGTTATAGTTATTTCTTCAACAACAGTACAACCATTTTCAGATTCAATAGTTGCTGTATAAGTTCCTGTATTTAAATTTTGAAATGTATAGTTATTATCTACTATTGGTCCTACAGTATTTACTAAAGTAGCACCTTGATGTAGTGTAAATGTGTATTGTGGATCTACATCATTTGCCGCTAATTGAATACTTCCTTTGTCGCCATGACATAAAGGTTGTGTTACAGTTGTAGAAGCTGTGAATTCACGATCTCTTATGAGAACATCCGGAACTTCAAATACACAAGGGTTAGTTGTAGCTCCAATTTGTCTGATATAAACTGTATATATTCCAGCTGTATTAATTGGAAATACATTATTAGTTTGAAATGTTATACCATCTAAACTATACTCATATCCAGAAGGCACATTGTTTACTGTAATACTACCATCTGTAGTACAAATAATATCAGAGGCATCTACAGTTGGATTTAATAAGTTTTCATAGACGTTAAAATAAAATTGTACAAAACAACCACCTGGATAATTTATTGTTATTCTATATTGACCTGATGTGTCTGCAACAAAATCAGAACCATTGCCAACACTGTTCCAAGTACAAGCTGTATCTTCATTGGCGCAATCATTATTTGTAACTGCGGAACAACTTGTTTCATCTAACTTTTCCCAAATAATAGAAGTAGAGCTTGATATATTAGTTTGTATATGTCTTGAATCATTAGCACCACATAAAAATATGTTTGGTAGTTCTTTTCCATTATTAGGACAGGTTACAACTTCATCAGCGTATGGAATGACAGGGTTAGTCGTATTACTTCCAAATAATTCAACATTAAAACGTTGAATAATTGATTGACAAGGCGCAACTGCTGTATTATATGAATAATATGAACCTGATTCTGTAACCGTAATAGATTGTGATGTATCGATAACAGGTGTACCAGTAGGACTTGTAGACCACGCATATGAATCATATCCATTAGCCGCAGTTAATTCTACACTGTCTCCACATAATATCACACTTTCTTGAAAACCACAGTCTAAATCTGCCAAAAAGTTTGTGGCTTGTGGTGTAATTAAACAACCTGTATTAGAACTTAAACTAGGATCATCAGTTATAGTAAAATCTGGATTTATGGTTCCTTGGTATGAACAGAAAGCCTGATTCTGTATAATATTAGAACATGCTTCCAGTAATTCTGAACAAGAATCTACAACTTGCGCTTCAATTCTTATTTCTAATACTGGATCATTTTCTTCAACTATAGAATTATCTATATCAAATATTAATTCTCTTGTAACTGGGTTATAACTTGAAACAGTTACTCCAGCAGGTAATACTAAATCAGTAGGATGATTATAGACAATATTTACGGGTAAAATATCTCTAATTTGCATGTTAGTGGCATCATCATTTCCTGTATTTTGAAAACCAATTACATAGTTAACAGGAGACCCTAATCCTACAAGTTCGTCACCAATATTATTTCCTAAGTCATCTTCTACGATCTTTGTAAGTACAATGTTTGGTGCAATGATTTCGATTGCAAAGGCACTGAAGTAGTAATAGTATATATCTAAATTACTACCGAGAGTAATATTTGCTGAGGTAGCATTATTGGGAATTAATGTATTCCCTGGGTTCGGTATATTTACAATACCAGCATCAAACCCTAAGGTGTTTGAGCTATTCGGAATTCGATTAGTAAATAACTCAGAGGTATTTGTGGTAGGATTAATATCTGAAACTGAACTATTAAAGAAATTATCTGCAGGTCTAATTACATCACCTGCGTTATTGGTAACACTAATTGTACTTCCATTTAATTGTAAGTAATCTCCAGTCCATTTTTTATCACCTTCTATTGTCGCGAATGCAAATTTTGCTCTTACTGGTCCTGTTGGAATGGTATTAAAACCACTTACAGGAAAAGTTTCGTTTATAACACTCGTAATTTTGGTAAAACCATCGAATGATGTAATATATTTACTTGGTAATAATGGATCTTCATATATAACGAATAAAGACCATCCTGCAGATAGTCCTTCACTATTGGGTTTAGACCCAACTCTTGTTGATATGTTTGCTACGCCATATGTTCCTTCTGGGTTTGGTAATGCTGTGAGCATTGAAGTTACATCATGGTAGTATGCGTAAGTGTTTGATTGACTGTCGTTTGGGGCGTTTTGATAGTATATTTCCGTCCCTGTAATGTCTACATAATCTCCTCCTGGAACTTTAAATTTTACATCAGAAATTGGTTCGTTGCCATCAACTACTGCACTCCAATATAAGCCAGCATAAACGATTTGATAACAACTGTCATCACTAGGCACATCTAAATCTGCACTACTAGAGTTAAATGTTGTTGGATCACCATCTATATCTACATAGACTGCAGCATTTAAGGAATCGTTACTATTATCTCCGTTATATGGATTGGACACATGTAATCCCACATTACTGTTTCCAATTAATAACATATCTCCTTTTATTGCTTCATCGTACCTAGGAGAGAAGGGTACTAAGTTTTGAGAATATAATTGCTCTCCCAAAATTAACAATAGAGCAATTAGGACAATTCTAGAAAAAGTAGGTTTTTTCATGGTATTTTATTTTTAGTTTTCATCTTTTTCCTCAGGGCAGAGATAAAGATGAAAACAGCTTAACACTTATTAATTTTCAATTTTTACTATTGACATTTTTCCATTGTATGGTCTGTTTCCTTTAGTTTTTAATGCGTTATTCGCGTCTTTAATATTATCAAATTTCTCGTAGAAGATGTAGTATTTACTTGTACTTACGTCGTGGAAGAAATCAATATCAGTTCTACCTGCAGATACAACTTTAGTCACAAAATCATTTCTTCGTTTTATATCATTATGTACAGCGATAATTAGGTAGTAACCACTTTCTACATTTTCAATATTTTTTAGAATTATGATACTACTTCCTAAATCTTCGCCATAATCAAAATCTTCAGACGTGTAAGCCGTCTCATTTAATACTGTCGTCTTTTTAATGTTTTGAAGTAAAGATCTATCTTGGTTATATCTGTCTTCTTCATTAGTGTAGGCAGCGCGCTTAATACGTCTTCTTTTTTCTACCTCTGTAGCTATATTAATAGTCTCAAGTCTAGAATCTAATGCTATTTTAACTTCAGTTGCTTTTTCTTGCTCTAACTTTAACTTATCTATTTCCCCTTTATAAAATAAGTTAACTTCATCCATTGCAAATTCATCAATTTCTGCACGTTCATTGTATAGTTCTGTTAATTCTTCAATTTTATCATTTCTATTTAATATTACTTTTTCTAAGTCTGTTTTAATTGCATTTAGCTTATTGTTTTCTGCAGTAACACTTTTAAAAGGTTTAGGCGCTACAGTAATTCCCTGATCTCCTAAATCATTTTCTTCTTTAAGGTCTTTTAGGTCATTATTTTTAATTGTAACAATCTCATCAAACTTCTTCAATAAGTCATTTTGAGTTTCTTTTGAATCTTCAGTTGATTGTGATAACTCCTTCATCGATTTAGCAAGCTCATCTTTTGGATTCTCAATTAAATCTTCTTCTGAGGACAGCAATTCAGCTTCTTGTTCTGCAATTTGTTTCGCTTTAGCATCTGCTTCCTCTTTTACTTTAGCAGCAGCTTCTTCTTGTGCTTTTTGCTCAGCAATTAGTTTAGCTTTTGCATTAGCTTCTTCTTGTGCTTTTTGCTCAGCTATTAGTTTCGCTTTAGCATCAGCTTCTTCTTGTGCTTTTTGCTCAGCTATTTGTTTTGCTTTGGCATCAGCTTCTTCTTGTGCTTTTTGCTCAGCTATTTGTTTCGCTTTGGCATCAGCTTCTTCTTTCGCTTTTTGCTCAGCTATAAGTTTAGCTTTGGCATCAGCTTCTTCTTGCGCTTTTTGTTCAGCTATTTGTTTAGCTTTAGCATCAGCTTCTTCTTGTGCTTTTTGCTCAGCTATTAGTTTAGCTTTTGTATTAGCTTCTTCTTGCGCTTTTTGTTCAGCTATTTGTTTTGCTTTGGCATCAGCTTCCTCTTGAGCTTTCTGTTCAGCTATTTCCTTAGCCTCAGCTTCCGCTTCTTTCTTAGCTTTTTGTTCTGCTTTTTCGGCCTCTTTTTTAGATTTTTCCTCTTTTGCTTTTGATTTAGCAATGACACGTCTTCTATTATCTTTAGCTAAAATACTTGTTAATTCATCTTGAGGACTATAATCGTAGTAGTCTTGCTTTTCAAATCTATATGCAATAGTAAAATCGTGAGAATTACCAAAATTGCTTAGTTTTCCTATAGCATTTTCATAATTGTATTCTAATGCAATATTTTTTGTAATATTTAAACCAGCACCAACTGTGGCACCATATACAGAATTGTAACCACCTTGAAACCAGAATCCTTTAGGCACTGTTATCATTGCTAAAGCTGATATAATAGTTTTATTTTCATAAATATCAGATTTTAATAAACCCGTAAATTTACTTTCATCAAAAAATCCCTTACTATCCATGTAGCCTGTGTACATAATATGAGCTTCAATACTTTGCTCAGGATTAACATCTACAAGAGACGATGTACTAAAATTATATAATGCTAAATTGTTAATAGATAATCCAAAATCTAAATACTCAGTACCAAGATTAATACCTGGATTAATAGTTAATAACGTATTCTCTGGGACGTTTTGTAACGAAGGATCATCAAAATTAGAGACTATACGTCCTGTATTAATGCCACTTTTATATGCGCCAACATTTAAACCAAATGTAAGGTTGTTAACACTACCAATTCTGGCATTGTAGGCAAAGTTAAGTATACCACCAAAGGTTGTTAATACACCATAATTTTGTTGGAAAACACCAATTCCTGCTCCAATATTTTCACTAATTCTACCAGAATAACTGCCAAAATAGGTTGTAGGTGCATCATCGAATTGTACCCATTCTCTTTTGTTATTGAAACTGATAGTTGTTGTTTGTTCTCTTACAAAACTAAAAGTTGGGTTGATATTAAATCTATTAAAGGTTAATGAATTTCTCGCAGGTAAATCAAGTGAAACCACACCGTCATCATCTTCTTGCGAATAAAACGTCTGCGCTGAGCAGATACATAATATTAAAAGTAGAAGTTTTTTCATGATTTATTTAACTACGGTTATTGATCCTTTTTT
The DNA here is from genome assembly GCF_045765065.1 of Winogradskyella sp. 4-2091. Classification (NCBI taxonomy): domain Bacteria; kingdom Pseudomonadati; phylum Bacteroidota; class Flavobacteriia; order Flavobacteriales; family Flavobacteriaceae; genus Winogradskyella; species Winogradskyella sp. 4-2091. The sequence goes on along the minus strand of NZ_JBJKOD010000019.1, from coordinate 29,050 downwards.
TGTTTTATTGTCTTCTGTTGTAATAACGTAATAATACACATGATTTACACTAGATAGGTTTAGGTCGTATTCAGGCCAATTATTTTGATAAGAGACCGTCTTTAATATTACTTTACCACGATTATCCATTATGATAACTTCAGTATTTGTATTGTCTGTATGATAGATTTGTGGAATAATCCATGTATCATTTATACCATCTCCATTAGGACTTATTACGTTAGGTATTTCTTCTACATCTGGGAAAAAATCTACAGCTTCTTGAACTGTAAATACATATTCTACTGAGGCTTCACAACCTGTAGTTGAGGTAATTACAGCTGTATATTCACCAAATTCAGTCGCTTCAAAATACGATTCAGTTTCTCCCTCAATTAAAATACCGTCTAAATACCATGAAAATTCAGGATTACTAGCATTAGTTGTAAGGTTCACTTCAATAGGATAGCCTTCTAAAGTTTCATTAAATTCAGGAACATCAATACTGCTTTCAAATAATTCGCTAACTAAGTCTATTGAACCAGAAGCTGAACAATCTCCTAAATCTACTTGAACTGAAAATGTTCCAGAATCATTAGTTTCATACATTTGAGATGTTGCGTCTGTGATTAACTCTCCATCTTTAAACCATTGGTAAGATATACCGTTAAATGTACTTAATGTCGTTGTGCCTTCACCTGGACAATATGGATTTCCTAAACTAGAAACGATTGTAGCATTTGCTTGACCGGAAACAACTTCGGTAATTGTAACACGATTAGAGAATGAATCTGATGTGCAGCTTCCATAGTCTGTTCTAGCAAAGTATGTACCGTTTGATGTAACCTCTAATGTTTCTCCTTCTGCTACAAACTCAAAAGTAGTAGGACTTGTTTCTCTATACCATTTATATGACAGACTTGGATATTGTAAAGGTGAATCGTTATTACTTGTGCCAGGATTATCTATGCTCAATATATAACTTCCACCAGCACAAAATGCACCAGTTGAAACTAAATTATTAATACTAAATGGTGAATCTTGCGGCTTAAAATAGGCAGCAAATGAAACGGAATTAGAACTTGTTGCTATAGGAGCACTGCTCGTTATTCTAATTCTATAATTTTCTCCAGAAGCTGTTTCTGGAATTGAAAAATCTAATGTTGCAGGAGACGTCGTCACTGAACCTGGTATTGATGAATATATAACTTCAGGATTTGTAAAATCGCCCTCAGAATCTGATAATTCTACTGAAAATTGGTTTGTAGGATATAAACCAGTCTCTGGTGAAAATATAAATGTTGTACTAAACGAATTAAAATCGTCATTTGCACATGCTTGTGTAAAACCAAGACTCGGTGTACCTATAACTATTTGCGCGTATAATCCTTCTTGCGTAAATAATGCAAAAAAGCAGAGTCCATAAATAAGACTTTTGAGGTAAGTAGGTTTAAGCATTGGGTTAAGGGGATTTTTTAATAAGGTTTAAAATGTATTAATTCTTATTAGATATGTTTTAATCTTGTTCTGTATCGTTAGAAGCTATAATTTTATTAATTCTTAATCTAAAATCAGGATATTTACTATGATTAGAGTTTATAAAAGTTTCAGAGTCTGGACCTTTAGAATAAACATTATCAAATGCTCTACTACCATACCAACTTTCTAAGTCATCATTATTGATATAATCTTTTCTAAAAATGTTTCCATTACAATTATTAAAATAAGATCTAGTAAATTTTATTTTATCTAAATTTTCACTGTTAATTGCCATATTAGTATCTAAGTAAACAGCCGGACTAAAACCAGAAATAACACTTTTGTTAATTTGAAATGATACGTCAGTACCTAAATAAATAGCTTCTTGTACTAGACCAACTTGAATATCTGATTCCAAATCGTTACTTACATTAAGCAACGTTAAGTTTTCTGCGATTACGTTTGTCTCTTTTTTACTTGTATCTGCATTTTCTTTTAGATCGTATGAATTAATATTTAAACATCTAGATCCATCTGCACTTGAGATATAAGGAGATCTTACTGCCAGAGAATTACGAAGACTGCATTGAGTTCCATAATTAAAGTTGAAATCATTTTTACTAGATCTGTAAGAAACAGATTGAGATATTGTAACATTTCCTCCTAATACATTATAAGAGTTCCCATCACTATAACTTACCATAACATTGTTTATCGTTGTTTTTAAACCAACTCCTGCCAAAGTAATAGCGCTATAATTTCCAAATTCTTTAGTTTTTTTACCTGCATATTCAACTCTCACATATTTTAGAATACCAGAGTCACTATTTTCATCATCTCCACCGTAACTAATACTTTCAGTAGAAGAAGGGTTTAATCCATAATTTAGTGACATTACTTTACCAAAAGTATTTATTGGCGCATTACCTAAAATAAAAATTCCGCCCCAATCACCAGCTTTCTTATCCATTTTGTTTGATGTAAAAATAATTGGGTCTGTAGCAGTACCTACAGCCTGAATTTTTGAACCTTTACTAATAGTAAGCGATCCGTTAGTAGAATAGTCACCTAGTATTACAGTTCCTGGTTCAATAGTTAAGGTAGCACAGTTTGTAACAAACACTTCACCCAATAGTAAATATGTGTTCCTTTTGGTTAAGGTTGTATTTTCAAATATGTCACCAGAAAGTATTTGGTTAGGTTCATCATAATTAGCTTTATTGGGTTTAAAATCTGTCCAAGTATCTAGCCAATTATTGTATCCTGTAATTCCTTTTTCTTGTTGTGCATTTAGTCCGCAATACAAAAAAATTAGTATAACTGTAGTAAGCGTAATTTTTTTCATAGTAGGTTAATATTTTAAATAGATTAATTGGGATTTCACTATTAGGTCCAAACATAAGATTTTATTCTATGAAACACAAATAATATCGACGAAATGCATAATTTAATTATGTTTTAGTATAATTTCTTACAAATAATAGGTGGATAACTGAATTTTTACATGTTTTATGGAAAGTTTGTAAAATCAATCATCCAGTCAGAATTAAAAAAAAACCTTGACTCAATGAAGTCAAGGCTTTAAACACTATAATAAATAAAACTAACTAATCTTTTTTGAAATCCTCATACGTATGTAATGCCTTTAAAGTTGATTCGTAAAACAAAATTGCGGCAATTAGATCTGACGTATCAGAATAGGGTAATATTGATTTTTGAAATTCGATGGTGCTTTCAAAATAATTATCTGAGGCCTCAATGTTTTCTTCTAAAGCCTTTTTATTATCTTTTGTTTCTGGAATTCCTAAAGATTCCATTGTAACTCCTGGTTTTGTTGCAAAAGCAATATTTGGTAGAATATTAACGATAACCTCTATACGCTCTATGTATAGAACTAATAGTTCGCCTTTATCCATATTTTTTAAGTCTTCACGACTATGATATTTTGAAATATTTACTTTGCCGCTAATGATGCTTTGAGACTCTTTATCTTTTTGTGCAAAACCCATCGTTATCATCAGTAAAAAAAGGGCACTAAATAAAGTAAATTTTAGTTTCATAATTATGCTTTTATGTTATTCTTAGTTGAGCAAATCTATACAATTATTTAAAGAAACCAACTATTTTTTAGATTTTTTTTGATTTATTTTACCGATTAAATACATTAAATACTAGTTGAACTGCGTATTTACTTGGTAAAATGCAGTTTTTATCGATGAAATACTTTTTCGCAAAAAATGCTGTGAATCGAAAATAAATCATAATTTTTTCTAAATCAGAACCTAAAATTGAACATTTTAAATGGTAAAAATTCATCTAAAATTTAATTGAAATTGATGGTAGTTGTACTTTCAAATATATATGTTAATATCAAGCTGTGTTAATCTTTTATTTTCGATAAAAATAATAGCTTATATACTTATAACGTTTTAAGAAAATGAAGGGTATCATATATAGTTAAGTGAATGTTATTTTTAAACAATAAGACTAACTCTCTCATTTTTAATTGATAATTAAAGAAAACCTGTACTTTGTCGGAGTTTTAAGTTTTCAATTTCTCTTTATCGTATAAATATTACATTGGTAAGATTTATATTGTTTTACTGAGAAAAAGCATGAATTTTGATTCAATCTTTAATGCTTAACCTATGAAAACTCGTATTTATTTAATTTTCTTTATTAGCTTTTTAGGAGCAACTACTTTAATTTCTGCTCAAGACTCTAAAAAGTTACCTATTTACAATCAAACAACTGCTAATTTAACTAATGTTGATACAATTCCAGATTATGCATCTAAAGTGAATAAGCTTAAAGTTTCTGGAATAATTTATAAAAGTGATGGCATAACACCAGCTAAGGATGTTATTCTATATATAGAACAACCAAATGAAAATGGCGATTTTGAGTTACTCGGCGAAAAAGATGCTCGTTATGTAAATCACAGAGGTTGGGTAAAAACTGATGCAGATGGCCACTATACGTTTTATACATTTGTACCAGGTGGTGATAGAAGATATAATCAAATGCAACAATTATATCCTATTGTAAAAGAACCTTCAAAAGATGCATACGAAGTAGAAACATTTCTTTTTGATGAAGATCCTTTATTAACAAAGACTTGTAGAAAAAGAATGGAGAAAAAAGGTGATGTAACAAGAATCTTAAAATTAAGTACTGAAGGCGATATTTTAGTTGCACAACGTAATATTGTTTTAAAAGAAAATACAACGTCTATTTAATAGACAATCATTAAATAGTAGAAAGTCCTGAATAAATTATTCAGGACTTTTTTTTATGCCAATATTTTAAGAACAATTCCCTCATTTTAGAAATTAAGAGATCTTACTTTAGTAAAAATCTAATTATTGCCTAACTTTAAAAAAGATTTAAATGACTAGTAAATGGGAAATGATAAAGTAAAAGAAATACAGTTTGAACCATTCAATAAAATTGGATTGTGTTTTAGTGGAGGAGGTTATCGTGCTACTTTTTTTACATTGGGCATTCTATCTTATCTGGATGCTATTTCCTATAAAAACAAATCGCTTTTAAAATCCGTAAAAGCATTGAGTACAGTGAGTGGAGGAACACTTACAGGAGTTGCCTTCGCCAAGGCTTTGCAGGAAAAAGATTTCGATTTTAAAACATTTTTTAAAACGTTTTATAACACTTTTACACCAACAAATGATGTGTTATTAAAGTCTGCAGTACGTAAGTTGAGTGACGACAATATTTGGAAAACTAACTCCCATAAAAATAGATCATTAATAAATGCTTTTGCATTAACGTATTCAGAAATGCCTTTGTTTAAAGGGGCGTTTGATAGTTTTAGAGAAGAATCAATACATCAGTTAGAAAATGTATGCTTTAATGCTACAGATTTCTCCTTTGGCTTAACATACCGATTTCAAAACAAAGGTTATTTTGGCAACAATCCTCTATTCAAATACAACCAGAGTGCAATAAACGCTTTAAAGAACCAAATTCAATTAGGTGATGTCATTGCATCGTCATCTTGTTTTCCTGTCGGATTTGAACCGATGGTTTTCCCTGATGATTATATAAAAATTAGAGATGATAAAGCTTATAAGGAATTAAAAAAATCAGACCTTTTTAAAAACGGTGTTGGTATCATGGATGGTGGTATAACAGATAACCAAGGTATAGGGAGTATGGTTTTGATTAATAATAGAATGAAAAATACTGACAATGGTGCTTTAGACCTCATTATTGTGAATGATGTTGGTAGTTATAAAATGAATCCTTGGGAACCAGATACCAGAAAAATTGAATCAAATAGTACTTTGCAGCAAGCCATTGACAAAATATTAAAATATTTCAGTTTTAAATTAATCTATGTACTTATACTATTCACAGGTATACTGATTATAACATTAAATTTCTTGAACGTTTTTGGAGAAAAAGCTTCTAGTAATATAAGCGTAATAGGTGGCTTTATTACAGGTTTTGGCGTCCTTGTAACGGTCTTAGGTTATATAGTTTCAAAAATAAAAGCTTTGCAGTTATCTAAACTCAATACTCTTTTTAACAAAAACGTACCAGAACCAATTGTAGACGATGTTATGTCCTTTAAAAACTTAGATATTAGCTTGATAAAAGTTATGATTTCTAATAGAATTTCGTCTTCAATGACCATGATAAATGACGTTTTTCTGAAACAAATTAGACGAATTAATTATGATTATTTCTATTCTAAATCTGAATATAAAAACAAACGTATCACGGCAACAATATATAAATTGAATGGTGTTGAAACACCATACAATAAAAATACTGACTATAATCAAGACATTAAACCATTTCCAAGTGATGAGTTAAAGAATATAAGCTTAATAGCATCTAAAACACCAACAACATTATGGTGGGATCAAAATGATATTGACAATAACAGAATGGAATCCTTAATTGCCTGCGGACAATTTACTATTTGTTATGAGCTACTAGAGTACATTTTAGAGCTGAAAGCAGATAAGGAAAGTGGTATTTCTGATTTTAAGGAAATTAATAAGCTAGAGTCTGTTTTAAAAACACAATGGCAAGCATTTAATAAAAATCCATTATGGTTGGTTAATGATTTAAAATAACAAACAGAAGGTTAAAAAAGTATAAATTTCAGTTAATATTGATGTTTTAAAATTGCTCAACGCTTTCTACCTTATGGTGCACCATTAAATGAAACATAAAGTAATTGATTTTGCGAAATCGCTAAAAAGAAACATTTAATTATCTGCCAATAATTATAAAAGCTCCAGAGATATTCTGGAGCTTTTATGGGTTTTAAGCCGTAGCATTTATCTTAAAATAAATGAACTATAAACTATTAACAAGGTTATACGCTTGTTTAGCAATTTCTAATTCTTCATTAGTTGGAATTACTAACACTTTAGTTTTAGCAGAGGAAGTATTAATTTCTCTTATTTCGGAAGATCTTAATTCATTAATTGATTTATCTATTTCAATTCCAAAATAGTCCATGTTTTCACAAACCATTGCTCTAATTACACTAGAATTTTCTCCAATGCCTGCTGTAAAAACAATAGCATCTAATCCATTCATAGCTGCTACATAAGCGCCAATATATTTTTTAATTCTGTAGGCATTCATAGCTAAAGCTAACTGGCAATCTTCATTTCCTTTCTCGGCTTGGGCTTGGATATCTCTAAGATCACTATAACCAGTTAATCCATACATACCACTTTCTTTATTCAACAAAGTATTCACTTTTTCTAAGCTGTAGCCTAAACTGTTTACTAAATAAAATACAATTGCGTGATCTATATCGCCACTTCTGGTACCCATAATTAAACCATTTGAAGGTGTAAAGCCTAAATTGTGATCTACACTTTTCCCATCAACAACAGCAGTCATACTGCAACCGTTGCCTAAATGGATGGTAATAATTTTTGAAGTTTTTAATTTTAAATATTGAATCGCTTTTTCACTAACGAACTTATGACTAGTTCCATGAAATCCATATACTTGAATCTTATGTTTTTTATACAATTCATTAGGAATCGCATATTTTTTTGCTTTTTCTGGTAAAGTTTGAAAAAATGCAGTATCAAAAATAGCAGCTTGCTTAGCATTAGGAAAAAGTGCTTCTGCTACTTCAATACCAATCAGATTATTAGGATTGTGAAGAGGAGCAAGTGCAGCAAATTCCCCAATTTGCCCTTTAACGTCTTCTGTAATTAAAGTGGTGTTAGAAAATGAATTTCCGCCATGAACAACACGATGGCCTACAATTGCAATTTCATCTGTGTTTTTTATAACACCTTTATCTACATCTAATAATAAATTTACGACACGTGTTAAACCGTCATTATGGTTTTTTATAGGATGTGTTTTCTTTAAATTTACAATATCTGTTTTATAATTGAGTATAGCATCCTTTTCGCCAATGCGTTCTACCAAACCACTACAAATTAGGGTTTTGGAAGGCATTTGTATTAATTGAAATTTAATGGATGAGCTTCCAGAATTAATAACTAGTATATTCATATATTTTATTTTAAAAATCTTGAGCTTGAATTACAGTAACTATCACAGTATTAAAAATATCATCTGTAGTACAGCCTCTACTTAAATCATTTACAGGTTTGTTTAAACCTTGAATAATTGGACCAATAGCTAATGCTTTAGTTTCACGTTGAACTGCTTTATACGTATTATTTCCAGTATTTAAATCTGGAAAAATAAACACATTTGCTTGGCCAGCAACTTCAGAGTTTGGTAGTTTAGTTTTACCCACTCGCATATCTACAGCGGCATCATATTGTATTGGGCCTTCAACTTTTAATTCTGGGCTTTTTACTTTTATTAATTCAGTTGCTGCTCTAACTTTTTCAACATCCTCGCCAACTCCAGAAGTACCAGAAGAGTAAGAGAGCATTGCTATTTTTGGATCTATACCAAAAGCAATACTCGTTTTAGCTGAAGAAATTGCAATTTCAGAAAGTTGTTCTGCAGTTGGGTTTGGATTAATAGCACAATCACCATATACTGAAACTCTATCCTCTAAGCACATAAAAAATACCGACGACACAATTGAAGTTTCAGGTTTTGTTTTAATAAACTGTAAAGCTGGTCTTATTGTATGTTGTGTTGTATGCACTGCGCCAGATACCATGCCATCTGCGTCGCCTTTATGTACCATCATCGTTCCATAATAAGACACGTCTTCCATTAAATCTTGTGCCATTGCTAGATTAACGTTTTTGTGTTTACGTAACTCATACAAGGTTTCAGAATATTCTTTAAACTTAGCAGAATCAATTGGGTTGATTATGGTAACCGAACTTAAATCTAAGTTTAAGTCTAAATTAAGTAATTTTTCTTCAATTAATTTTTTATCACCTAATAATGTTATTTCTACAGCATCTAGATCAATAAGTTGTTTTGTAGCTCTTAACACACGCTCGTCTAATCCTTCTGGCAAAACAATATGCTTTTTATTAGATTTCGCCTCTTTCAATAAATTATACTGAAACATTCTTGGTGTTACACCTTTGGTTTCAAACGTGATTAATCGTTCAACCAACTCTTCACTTTTTACGTGCTTTTCAAACTCTTTTATAGAGGTAATAATCTTTTCTGTATTCTCAGCGTAAATCTGAGATTTAATTTCCCCAATTTGGTTGGTTACATTATAAGTACCACGAGGCGCAGAAATAATAGGGACAATATCAGAGAGTCCTTCAATTAGTTTAATAATTGATTCCTCTGGCGTTAATCCACCAGTTAATACAATACCAGATAGTGAAGGATAATTATCCGATAGATTAGCTTGCAAAGCTCCTAATATAATATCTGCTCTGTCGCCAGGTGTGATTACTAAAGCATTCTCTTTTAAATGGGTCAAATAATTACGAAGCTGCATAGCACCAACACTGAAATTTCCGGCTTGATTGTTAATATAAGCTTCACCAAAAAGAACTTTAGCATCTAAGGCATCTACAATTTCCTTAATAGAAGGATTAGATAATTTTGGATTCAACGGAATGGCATTAGCAATGATTGAAGATGGTAAATCCTTTTCTAAATTGTCAACGATTAATTTTAAATTTTTAGGATTTACCTTGTTCGCAATTACAGATAAAACTTCTACACCTTTGTCTTTAAAGGAATCATATGCCATGTGCAAATTACCTACGAGCTCGTCTAAGGTTTTGCCAATTCCGCTTGCTAAAATAATTGCCGGAACGCCTAAGTTTTTAGCGATTAGTACATTGATATCAAACTCAATGATAGCACCTTCACCTATAAAACTACTGCCTTCTACCAAAACAAAGTCAAAACGATCTTCTACCGCTTTAAATTTGTCAATTATAGTACCAATTATCTCATCATCTTTATTTTCGTTTTTCTTTTTAATAACTTCACTTCGTTTAAAAGCGTAAGCATCCTCAAACTTTAAATCGAGATTAAAATAAGATATTACAGTATTTATATGGTTGTCTATTTCGCCAGGCTCTATATCGTCTATTATAGGTCTGAAATAGCCTACTTTGGCAGCCTTACCCAACAATAATTGCATTAAACCTAATGAAATTATTGATTTACCACTATTGGGTTCTGTTGTAGAAATGTAAACGGCTTTATTCGTTAATTTTTTGTTCATATGTTAAGATAAAACTATAGTTTCAGTAAAATCACTAATATTAGTTTACAAAATTAACGATTAAACGCCTTTATTTTGTGACATTTATCATGTTATTGAAAAAAACGTAACAGAATGGTGATACTTAGTTGATACCTTTGGTAGGATAAAAACAAAATGTAAATTTGTAGTACCAAATGAATTACAAATTAATGGCAGTTTAAAATGATATTACAATTTTTTAAAAACTTATTTAAAGGCAAAACATCGAGCGAAGTAAAACACGGTACAGTGAAATTTTTCAACTATACAAAAGGTTTTGGCTTTATAAGTATTACTGACTCTGATGATGAAATATTTGTTCACACTACAAATTGTGTAGATAAAATAAAACAGAATAATAAAGTGACATTTCAGGTAGAGCAAGGAAAAAAAGGACCAACTGCTGTTAATGTTAAATTAGCTTAGTCTATTTTCCTATTTTATATTGTATGTTTTATTGGCGAAGCTTGTTATGGCTAACAGCCCAACATTAGTGGTCGTAAAATTTTCTGAATATCTACGCTGTTTTTTTGTGGAATTAAAAAGGTATTTAAATCATCTATGTGATTTATCTGCTCGTCTTTATCTATAAATCCGTAGCCTAAGTATTGGCCTTCTTTAATCATTACAAAGGCTTCTTCATTACCGTGTCTACCTTTCTCTTTAAAAATAAGATCATTTTTTTGATGAGACATATCGTGGATGGCTTCTAGGACTCTATTATTATAGTCTTCAACAGATTCTTCATTTTTACATATGCCGTTACAGTTTTTAATGCTGTAGTGTGAACATTCTGAAACGGATTCTTGTAAATGACAATATTTTGGGCACAAGTTAAATTTAGCACATATCTTTTCCATATAAGAGCGAAGATCTCTAATATTAAAAAACGTAAGTATAGGATTAGGAACTAAACGTCCTTTATTACTCGCTAAATGTAGAACACCTTTTCGGTCTTCGTAAGAGAATATGGCGAAGGTTTGTATAGTACGTTTTGCCACTTTATTATAAATAGGAAAATGATGCTTTATCGCTGCATCTTCCATAAGTAGGGCAATTAACTCGCTACCAGAAATTTCAAAATCAAGATCTCTGGTTTCCCTAACCATTTCTAATGATTTTTTTGTTTTACTATAGAAATGACTTAAAACACGTTTTTTTATGTTTTTAGCTTTTCCGACATAAATAACAGTTCCTTTTTTATCCTTAAAGTAATAAATACCTGGTGTACTTGGTAAGGCCTCAAACTTTTCTTTAGGAAGGTTAGGAGGTAAGGTCGCTTCTCTAGAATTCTTATTTAGAAATTCTTTAAAGACTTCAGCGGCATTGGGTTGTTGTAATAATAATTCAAACAGAATAACCGTAGCTTCTGCATCGCCTCTCGCTCTGTGTCTGTCTACCAAATTAATGTCTAAAGCTTTACATATCTTTCCTAGACTATACGAGCGATGACCAGGAATTAAACGACGCGATAAGCGTACTGTGCATAGTTTTTTTCTAGTAAATTCTCTGCCAATACGTTTAAACTCTCCTTGAATAACGTTGTAATCAAAGTTTACGTTATGGGCGACAAAAATGGCACCTTCCGTAATATCTAGTATATTTTGTGCAACATCTTCAAACGATGGTGAATCTGCCACCATTGCATTATCAATACCAGTAAGTGCAGTAATGTGCTGAGGAATAAAACTATTTGGATTTACTAATGATGTGAACTCATCTACTACGGTTTCTCCATTATATCTAAAAACCGAGATTTCGGTCATACGATTGGTTTTTCCTGTGGTTTCAACATCAATGATGGTGTAAATCATGTATAGAATCTGAGATTTAGATTGAGAATTATTTTAAAAGAATAAAGATAATCAGTTTTAGTTAGTTTTTGAAATTTTACTATTTATTAGATTTCGATTCTACGTCCATTTAGATATTCATAAAAAAAAGCAACGTGCTAAACGTTGCCATTAATTCTAGTGACTTAAAAGAGAGTCATTATGTTTTTTGAATACCTTCACTATCACTATCTATAAATGTTAATACTTTAGAAGGATTTTTAATCTGCTTCGCTTTCCCCTTTGTAAAAACAATGGCACCATTTAAAGCATCTGGATTTTCCCTTAGAATCTTAGTACAATCATGGTTACTGAAACTGTCAATATTACCTTCAATTTTTTTAGGGTCAATTAATTGATTCAAATTTAGGTTAAGTCGTTTGCCTAAATCTATCCACTGCGTACCTGTTAATTTTTGTTTAGAAATATCAATACTCAAAACCTTTTTATCAGTAGCACTCAAGTATCCTAAGGTTTGCTTATCTTCATTGTCATTACCATTGTATATGCAGGTAATTTCTCTTTCATTCTCGCTCATAATTCCCATTTTAATATGTTTTCATTTGTTCTTTTCGTTTCTTCAGTTGCCTTTTAAGTTCGTTTACGGTCTCTTGAACGGCATCTTGAAATGTATTGTGTGATGATTCCGAAAATAGACGAGGACCAGGAGCACTTAGTCTAATACCACACATTTTACCTGTTTCGTCTGACGATGTGTTTTCGGTCTTAAAAAAAACATCGGCACGATGCACAAAATCATAATAAGTAAAAATGGTATCCAACTTTTCGTTTGTGAAACTCTCTAATGTATCACTTGCGTTGACATCGTGATATTCGTAAATTATTTTATCATTATTCATAGTGTTATATTTTAAGTTATACTCAAAACTAAGACTATACTTATGAATACCTTAACTGATTTACTAGAAATGTTCGCTTATATAATGAAGACTTGATTTAAATTGCCGGGATAAAAATGCACTAATTGGAGTGTTTTTAGAAGGCTAAATAAACTAAAAGTGAATAAAATTAAAGAGCAAATTTGAAATCTTTACGAATACAAGATAAGCCCAACACCAATCATTATGCCAACTAAAGGCACTAATTTCTTACGTTTGTTTTGTTCTTTAAAGATTAGACCACCAACAACAACAGAAATTATAATTTGGCTACGTTTTATGGCTGATAATAGCATGATAAGCGCATCAGGATCTTGTAAAGCTTTAAAATAGAAATAATCTGCTGCGACCAATAAAACACCTACGGCAACTATGGTCCAACGAAACTTGAAAGCTTTTCGTTTTTCCTTAAACGGAAACCAAGTGATAGACAATATTATTAGTAGGATTAACACAGTATAGAAACAAAACCAAAATTGCAATGTTTGTGGGTTTAGCTCTAAATTCTGAATTAAAAACTTATCATATAATCCACTAGAAGCACCTAAAAATGTGGCAGCAATAATGGCAAAAATCCATTTGTTACGCTTAAAATTAATACCTTCTTTTTTACCAATTCTAGAATATAATATCACAGAAAAGATAATTAGAAAGAAGCCAATCCATTGTAAAAAATTTGGTTGTTCTTGGTAGATTAAAATGGCGCCAATAAAAGTAAAAAATGGTCCAGCAGAACGAATAGGTGTTACAATAGTTATGGGTAAATGTTTTAAAGCTTGATAAGCTAAAACCCACGAACTAGCCATAATCGCAGATTTGATAGCGATAAAACCGTGAGTTTCCCAATCTATTTTAGAAATATAAAGACCCATTTCTATAAGTGATTCCTCATAGAATACTGAACCAAAATAAAGTGGTAATAAGAAGAGAAAACCAGAAGAAATAGTACCAAATAGTACAGGGAACACTTCGTTGCCTTGTACTGCATGTTTTTTGCATAAGTTGTGTAAACCTAAAAATAAAGCCGCTAAAAGTCCGAGATACATCCACATAATGCGCGCGAAGATATTGGTTTATTTGATAAAAATTCATTCCTGATTTTGTAAATTTCATGAATTGATTTAATCATATCTATACCAGGTTTATAATATCGATTTTAAAAGAGTTTTTACAGCGAGATTTGAGTGTTAGGATTACGCTTTGTAAATCATAAATTAACTAGGAAATCAGCCTAAATCAATGAGATCATCAGACTTTTCTGTTTAAAATGCATATCTTTAGTAATTAATATCTCTTATTTAGTTGAAATCGATACTGCTAATATGTTTTTTGTTTTTAGGAACGTTTGCTTACGGTCAATGTCCTTCGAGCGATGTTACATTAAATTCTCAAGCCGCTGTAACTGATTTTATTACTAATTATCCAAATTGTGACACCATATCTGGAGACTTAATAATTACTGGTAATGTTACTGATATAAGTGGTTTAGATAATATTACAAGTATTGATGGAAAATTTGTAATTAATAATACCCAACTCACTTCAGTTGAAGATTTTAACAATTTAGCTTATGTTTTATATAGTATAGAAATCACTAATAATGATTTCATTACTGAAATCGATGGATTTAATGGGCTAATAGATTTAGGCGCTTTATTTATAGTTGAAAACAATGCAAGTCTTGAAGCGTTAATAGGTTTTAACGAAGCAACGGCCGTATTTGGCGATTTTTGGATTAATTATAATCCATTATTAGAGACAATTTCAGGGTTTGATATCCTTACAACAGCCTATGGTTTTTTTGGAATAACCAATTGCCCAATGCTAAGCAGTATTCCAAGTTTTAATAATTTAAACTACGTAAGTTGGGGAATACAGTTTAATAATGTAGGCTTAACTGATATTGCAGATTTTGATAATTTAACGGCAATTGGTGGAGTAGATGCTGCGTCAGGATTTATAGTCTCTAATAATCAGAATTTAATATCTGTATCAGGTTTTAATTGTTTAGATACCATTACATTCGATTTTTTAATACAAGATAACCCTGTCCTAGAAAACATTTATGGCTTGTCTAGTTTATCAAGTGTAGGTCAGTTTTTTACAATTAGAAATAATGCGTCATTGGCTTCATTAAACGGATTACAAAATTTATCTACAGTGTCTTCAACAGGCTACGAGAACACTGTGGTATTTCAAATCTTTAATAATTCACAATTATCTGATTGTGATTCCTTATGTAATATTTTATCTTCAGACGGTATAATTGGTCTCACCAATATAAGTGCTAATGCCACAGGATGTGATTCAGAGTCAGTAATTGATACGACAGATTGTGAAGCATTTCAAGGTTTAAGTTGTACTATGTTAAGTATGCCATTGTTTGAGCAAGTAAATGTGGCGATTGACACCGATATTTCTTGGAATCCTATTGATAACGCTACAAGTTATATTGTTACAATTGGCACATCATCGCAAGGCACTCAAATTATTGATAATTTGGATGTTGGTAATATTACAACCTACAATCTTCCTAATGATTTACCTGAAAACACAGAAATATTTGTAAAAATCAAAGCGTTTAATGGCGTTATAGAATCTAAATGTTGTGTTGAGGAAAGTTTCATTACAGAAATTGTTATTCCTGAATGTACAACCTTATCAAGTCCAATAAACGGAGAAGAAAATGTGTCAGTTACTGCAGATATAAGCTGGAATTCAGTAGAATATGCAACAGGTTATTTAGTTTCTGTTGGTACTTCATCTGGTGGTACAGATCTAATCAATAATTATAATGTAGGTAATACCACAACTTATAGCTCTGATGTAGATTTCCCAATTAACGAAGTACTTTATGTAACAATTACACCTTACAGTTCTGGTGGAAATAGTGCCAACTGTATTGAAGAAAGTTTTACAACCCAAATGGCACGCATAGATTGCTCAAATTTATTGAATCCTGTTAATGGAGCAGACAATGTTGAAGTTACAACAGGTATTTCGTGGAGTACATCTAACTCAGCAACTGGTTATATATTAAATATTGGTTTAACAGAAGAAGGAACAGAGATCATTAATAACTTAGATGTAGGTAATGTAACAAGTTATAACTTTTTAGAAACATTACCATCTGACACAGAAATATTTGTAACTATAATTCCATATAATAGTTATGGTCAAAGCATGGATTGCGAAACTGAAAGTTTTAAAACAGAGTTAGTATCGCTAGTTATTCCTAAGTTTTTTACACCAAATGATGATCAACATAATAATTTTTGGATTGTTGAAGATCCGTTCAATGAAATTGAAAGAGTTACTATTTTTAACCGTTACGGAAAATTAATTAAAACATTATATGCTCAAAGTTTACCATTGGGCTGGAATGGGAATTTTAAAAATAATTTAATGCCTACAAATGATTATTGGTATAAAATTGAATTAAAGAATGGTAAAGAATTAAATGGTCATTTTACTTTAAAGCGGTAAGTATTAAAATGCATTACTTTTTAATCTATTATAATTGAATTCAATTCATCCCAAATAGGCTCATCAAACTCTTTTGGTGACAGTTTAAACAAAATAGCAGACGTGTTTGTCTCTTCAGAAAACACTTGGTTTCCTAGAATATTTACGGTTATTATTTTTCCTGTATGAAAACCATCAAAGAAAGTCATTTGTCCTTTAAACTGATGTCCACTTTTAGAAATATCTAAATCGTTTAGAACAAGTTTCGGATCAGGAAATTCTTGAGCCCAATGATTAGGATGCATCAGTTCTGTAAAATAGTGATTGAAGTTAAAGGTAATAGTTTCTAATGAAATTACAGATGTTGCTTCTACTTGCCAAGCCATAGCTAGCGTCCAAAATTCTTGATGTTCTAGTTTATTCCAATTAGGGGCAAAGCGTAATTCTTCAAATCCTATAAACGTTAGTTCTGGTAACCATTCTATTGGAAATGGAATAATTTCGGCACTCCATGTACTATCAGCTTTTACAATAGATTTTTGTATGCTGTCTTGAGAATGTGCTACAAATGATAGACTTAATAATAGAATTACAATTACAGATTTTGATAATAGTTTTAACATTGGTTTTGATTTGTTTTAAGTAAAACTACGGTAGAGGATAGCAAATTGTGTCAAAAAAGTGTAAAATGAGTGTAAAATTTAGAATATTAAGCAGCATTTCTTGTTATTGATACTTATTACATTAAACGTTTGCTTATTATTAAGACATTAACATCATTGTTAGAAAAATTTCAATTGAAATGTTATTCGTTCACAAATATTCTGAATTAGAATATAGATTTCGTAATAAAGGGATTACAAAATTTTTAAATGGTAAATTAATAAACTCTTTAATTATTAGAATCGTAAACTCTACAGAGGCATTAGTATATGCCTTTATTTTTTTGTACTTTGTTAGAATACAACAGCTATTAATCGATTATCATTTTTTTATTTCGAATCCATTTTAATTTGAAAATTAATAATTTTAAAAAAGTGAGAAAGGATCGCTCTTTAAACCAAAACTGACTTTATACGCTTATGCCAAAACTCAATTTATCCGCTTACGACACTAAAGGTTTTTACGATGAAATGTTTGATGATAATAATAATGTAAGACCTAATTACAAATTGTTTTTAGATCGTTTACAAAAAATGAGTGTTAAGAAACTAAACGCACTTCAACATTCTACAGATCGTGCACAGCTTTCTTTAGGGATGACTTTTAATGTTTATAATGATAATCAAGGTGTAGAAAGAATTCTACATTTAGATATCATTCCAAGGATAATTAAAAATAAAGAATGGCAAAATTTAGAAAAAGGATTACAGCAACGCATTAAGGCATTAAACTTATTTATTCAAGACATTTATAACGATCAAAAGGTGTTGAAGGATAAAATTATTCCGAAAGAAATGATTTTTTCTAGTGTATCATACCTTAAGGAATTGGAAGGCTTTAAACCGCCAAAAGATGTATGGTGTCATATTACGGGATCAGATTTAATACGAGGAGGCGATGGTCAATATTACGTTTTAGAAGATAATTTAAGATGTCCTTCTGGTGTTTCATATATGTTAGAAAACAGAGAGATTTTAAAGCGAACGTTTCCTGAGCTATTTGAAAAACTCGATGTAAAACCCGTTTATAATTATACGCACATTTTGAGAGATACTTTAGAATCCTTAACGGATAAAGATCAACCAACCGTTGTCGTGTTAACGCCTGGCACATATAATTCGGCTTATTTTGAGCATTCGTATTTGGCACAACAAATGGGAGCAGAGTTGGTAGAGGGTCGCGATCTTATTGTAAAGGATGATATCGTTTATATGATAACTACCAATGGTTTACATCGTGTAGATGTTATTTATAGACGTGTAGATGATGATTTTATCGATCCAGAAGTATTTAATAAAAATTCACTTTTAGGAACTCCTGGTTTATTTAGAGCTTATTTGAAAGGAAATGTTGTGTTAGTTAATGCACCGGGAACAGGAGTGGTAGATGATAAGGCGGTTTATGCTTATATACCTAGAATTATAAAGTATTATTTAGGTGAAGATATGATTTTGCCTAATGTAAAAACTTATATCTGTGATGAAGAACCAGATTGCAAATATGTGATAGAAAACATCCATAATTTAGTGGTTAAACAAACAGATGCTTCTGGAGGATATGGTATGTTAATTGGTCCTAAATCAACTAAAAAGGAACAAGAAGTATTTATAGCTAAGATTAAGGCTAATCCAAGAAATTATATTGCTCAACCTATGATAAATTTATCAAGAGTACCGACCTTAACGGATGATACTATTGAAGGTCGTCATGTAGATCTACGACCATATGCTTTATTTGGTGATGACATAAAAATTATTCCAGGCGCATTAACGCGTGTTGCATTAGAGAAAGGATCTATAGTTGTAAACTCGTCACAAGGCGGAGGAAGTAAAGATACTTGGGTATTAAACAGTTAAAATTAAATGTATGTTAGGTAGAGTTGCAAACACCATTTATTGGATGAATAGATATTTAGAACGTGCTGAAAATTATGCACGTTTTATGGATGTAAATTTTAATTTATTTTTAGAATTACCTACAAATAAAGCACAACAATGGAAACCACTTGTTGCAATAACAGGTGATTGGCCATTATATGAAGAGCTGCATGAAGACGTAGAGAAAGATGAAGTGATTTATTTTATGGCTTTTGAAGCGCAAAATCCAAATTCTATATACAATTGCATAGTTAATGCTAGAGAAAATGCACGTGCTATTAGACCAGATATCACAAAAGAAGTTTGGGAACAAATTAACTCACTATATTATTTAGTTAAAGCAGATTGCGCCAAGAAACGACACGATGATAAAGATTTAAGACAGTTTTTTAATAATATTAAAAACGGTTGTCAGTTATTGTACGGTATGTACGACGCTACTATTTCTAGAAATGACGGTTGGAATTTTGGAAAACTAGGGCAACTTGTAGAGCGAGCAGATAAAACATCTAGAGTTTTAGATGTAAAATATCATCTACTCTTAGGTTCTGTAAAACAAGTAGGTTCTTCCTTAGATTTAATTCAATGGGCAGCACTTTTAAAATCTGTTAGTGCTTACGATATGTATAGAAAAAAATATGGCAAATTAAAATCGGCGAGTATTGCAGAGTTCTTAATTTTAGATACTGAATTTCCTAGATCTATTCTTAATTGTTTATTACGTGCAGAACAATGTATTATAAGGTTATCAGGTAGTTCATTTGGTTATAGTAATTCAGCACAGAAAAAATTAGGAGCATTAAAATCGCAATTAGAGTATACAGACATTAATGATATTATTGAGAAAGGGTTACATGAGTATTTAGATAATATTCAACTTAAACTCAATGATATTTCTACAGCTATTTATGATTCATTTTTCTCTGTAGAGCAACATATTAACTAGTTTCAGTCAGATTATTACTAGCATTTAATAGTTCGTTTTATTTCTTGAAATTTCATTGGATGAAATATCAGTAATTAGAGTACATTTGCCGCGTTTTATTTTACCCTTTTATATATGAAAATATTTCAATGTGGAAATTGTAATTATTCTGTGTATTTTGAAAATTACACATGTGATAACTGCGGACATTTAACTGGTTACAGAGCAGAAGATCGTATGATGCTTTCTTTTGATCCTAACGTTGATGCCCTTATTTCAGATAGAGAACATCTTGAGTATAAATACTGTAAAAATAAAGCGTACCATGCTTGTAATTGGATTATTGAAAAAGATAATCCTGAAGATTATTGCAGCGCATGTCAATTAAATAGAACCATCCCAAACCTTTCTAATCCTGCATCAGATAATCTCGATAACTGGAAAAATGTTGAAGTTGCTAAGCATCGTTTAATCTATCAACTCCAAAAGTTTAATTTATCCTTGCCTAGCAAATTAAAACAAGAAGATGGTTTATGTTTTGATTTTGTTGAAAGACGTGATAATAAAAAATTGATGACAGGTCATGCTAATGGTGTGGTTACCATATTAATTAAGGAAGGAAATTCTGTATTACGAGAACAAGCAAGGAAAGATCTACGAGAACCATACAGAACTTTAGTAGGGCATTTAAGACATGAAGTTGGTCATTATTTCTGGATTAAATTGGTAAGTGAGCATCCAAAAATACTAGCAGAATTCAGAACTCTTTTTGGCAACGAAACACTAGATTACTCTGAATCTTTAGATATTTACTATAAAAATGGAGCTCCGAAAGATTGGCAAAATTCATTCATTAGCAAATATGCCACCTCACATCCATGGGAAGATTGGGCAGAAACGTGGGCGCATTATTTGCATATTATGGATATGGTAGAAACAGCCTATTTTTTTAGAGTAAACGTGAAACCAAACTTTAAAACAAAAGCTTTAAAAACTAAAGTATCATTTGATCCTTACACCAAAACAGATTTTGATGTCATTGTTAGAAAATGTGTACCGTTATCACTAGCTGTAAATAGTATAAATAGAGCCATGGGAATACCAGACGTTTATCCTTTTGTTATTTCACCTAACATCATAGAGAAACTAAAATTTGTTCATCGTCTTTTATTGCCGAAACGCTAGTGATATGATTTGTTTTCTACTGCTGAGATTGACTTTGCATTTGTGTTAAATAGTCTTTTGAAGGTCTTAAGTCTACTGATACTTCCATAGAATTATTTCCCATGCTATATATAACACCTTTTAGAGGAGGTACATCATAGTAATCTCTACCATGTGCAACAACAATATGTTGGTTTTTTGGAATTTGATTATTTGTAGGGTCAAAATCTACCCAACCATAGGTTGGCAAATAAACAGAGAACCAAGCATGTGAAGCATCAGTACCAATTAATTTTTCTTTACCAGCTGGTGGAATCGTTTCAATATAACCACTAACATATTTAGCAGGTAAACCCATAGAACGAATACAGGCAATTGCAATCTGAGCAAAATCTTGACAAACGCCTTTTTTGGCTAACATGACATCCTTTAATGGTGTCGCAATATTTGTAAAACCAGGTACAAAATCAAAATCCGTATATATACGCTGCATTAATTCAAATGTAGCATCAAAAAAAGAGCGTTCTGGTTTAAATGAAAGTGCTGCATAAGCCGCTATTTCTTCACTGTTATTAGAAATTAAAGGCGATGGCATTACAAATTGCCTTACGTCTATAATTTCTGAATCTGTACCTTTTAAGTATGCTTTAGTCTCTTCAATAGTTACATCCTTTGCTTTTGAAAGTTCAGTTTCATTAACTTGTTTGGTATAATCTCTTTCTACTTTGCTTCTAGCAATTACCACCAAATCTTTGTGATGCTGCTGTATTGAAAATCGCGTAACAGAATTTCCAAAAAAATCTAGACGTTGCGAAATATCAGTTGGAGTAGGTGTAATTTCTAAGGAATAATCTATTAAGGTTTGCCCAGGAAAACTTTTAGGTTTTATGGTTGTAATATTATGACAGAACGAAGCACCATGCTCGTATTTATATTTTGTTTTATGCCAAAGATCAAAAATCATACTAACTAGTGATGGTTCTATTAACCAATTGTTTTTGAGGTTGAGAATGATTAAAATAGGTGTCAGAGATTGATAACGATGTAATATGTAATAAATCGCTTAATTCTGATAATATATTATCGAGATTTTCGCGCATATTAGATTCTGAGTTTACAACCAACATGTCCTTTAGGTTTAAACTTTCCATTTTAGAAATAACAAGATTCATGTTTTCTTGGCAGATGGTCAAATTTTTTCGCTCATTTGTCGATGGCAGTTTGTCAATATCTTTTTTTAATCTATGCATTTGGTAAGTTAAAGATCTGGAATATTCTTTATCTAAAATGATTAAGTTAAGTACATTTTCTAGACTTAGATAGGAATTGTAACTATATCTGTAAATATTTAAACTTTCGTGACTATTGAGTAAGGATTCTAATATTTCATATTCAAGTTCTTCATCATAATTTACAATTAATAAAGCTCTAAATTTTTCAATGTTCATTGCACTAATTTCTAATTGTAAACCAATAAAGTAGAGTAGAAGCCCTTGCCTTACTAATATACTCTCTTCAGTTAATGCCATAAATGCAATCAGTCTAGTGATTATTTTATCGAAGAAATTAGTAAGCTTAAAAACGGAATAATCATCATCAGCTTTTAAGTTTTTTACATGTTTTTGAATGCCGTCAAAAACGCGCCACATATCTCTAGACCACAGATTTCTTAGGGCGTAATAAGAATTACTAAAACTTTGCATAGATTGAGCAAAGCTTCCAATTTTATGTTCGTCTACAATAATATCACTGATTTCTTTTAGTGGATTTTGTAAAGCGTCATCTTCATTTTCTCCAATAAATCCAGGGAAAGTAGACGTAATTTTTGTGATAGATTGAAACAGTGTTTTAAGACTTTCAGATTCCGATTTACGATCGTTATACTGTGCATGTGTCATTTGGTTTAACACCATTCTTAAATATCTCGCTGTAACTAAAGCTCTTCCAATATATCGACCAGACCAAAATAGGTTTTCTGCGGTATGACTTGGTACATCATTAATTGCTGTTGATGGACTAGAGTTTGTTTTATTCCATGAATAATTTTGAAGATTGGGCTGTGGTGTATCTGTCACAATCCAAAAATCCTTACTCGTTCCACCGCGTTGATTAGAAACAAATAATTCTTCGCGTTCAGGAGCAACTCGTACTAAACCGCCAGGCATTACACTATAACTATTTTCCTTAGCTATGGCGAACGTTCTACATAATATTTTACGAGGTTCTAATTGGTTTTCTATAAAATTAGGAGCCGTTGAGAACGCAATTTTTTCTTGTGCTATAAAATTAAAAGGGAATTCTAAAATTTCTTTTTTTAAAGCGTCAAGAGCAGCTTTATCTAAAAATTCACAAAAATAAATATGCTCTCTGTTAGATCTATCAATTCTTTTTAAAACAAAAGAAGGTAGATCTGCCAATACGTGTTTTCGTTCCTTTTCTTGTCCACACCACCAAGATGCTATTTGTGGCAATATTAAATCTTCATTTAAAAAATACTTGCATATATTTTTCATGAAAGGATTCAAAGCCGGATTTTCTAAAACTCCACTTCCTATAGGATTAATAATAGCAACGTTTTGCAATCGTACAGCTTCTAGTAAACCCGCAACACCTAAATAAGAATCTTCTCGTAATTCTAAAGGATCCATGAAGGTATCATCAATGCGTCTTAAAATAACATCTACTTGCTTAAGACCTTTTAAAGATTTTAGCCAAACTTTACCATGTCTTACCACTAAGTCGTTTCCTTTTACCAAAGGATATCCTAAAAATGAGGATAGATAAGAATGTTCAAAATAGGTTTCATTATGTGGTCCTGGTGTTAAAATAACAACCATAGGGCTTTCTACATTTGTTGTTGCAGAATTCACTAATAACTGATTAAAGTCGTTAAAGAAATTAGAAGGTTGAGTTACATTGATATTTGTAAATAACTCTGGAATGATTTTACTTGTGGAAAACCTATTTTCTAAAGCATAACCCATTCCCGATGGTGCCTGAGTTCTATCATTTACAACCCACATTCTACCATCTGGACCTCTTGCTAAATCCGCCGCGTAAATAGAGAGTTGTTTTGAATTTTTATATTGAATTTGATCACATGCACGCAAAAATCCACTATGTGCATAGATAGCTTCTGGCGGAATTATACCGTTCTTTAGTAGGTCACGTTTACCATATAAATCTTTTAGAATTAGATTTAATAATTCTGCTCGTTGTTGAATCCCTTTTTCTACACCTTTCCATTCATTTTGATGAATTAAGTACGGCACAACATTTAATTCCCATGGACGGTTAAGACCTTTGGGATCATTATAAACATTGTAGGTAACACCATTTTCTGCTAAAAGCCAATTAAGTTCAGTTTGTTTTGAAGACAGGTTTTCTGTACCTATTTTTAGCAAATTTTGAGACAATATTTTCCAGTTGTCTTTAATACCCATTTTAGCCGTGAGTAATTCATCATACTTAGATGATGCCGAAAAATAATTCTTAAATATGGTCTTTGTTAGTGTCTTCATTTTGTAAACAGGAACATGTTTTATTTCTTACGTAAATCTAAGGTGTAAGGAAATTCAAAATTAACTGGTAATTCTTTATATGAAAAACGTTTAGAGCTATTTTTCTTAGCGACGTTTCTGCTAATAGGTTCTGTGTCTAAATTAATGTTTTCCACTGGATTAATCTCGCCTTGGGTATGTCCAAACTCCCAAAAGCGATTAATTCTTCTAGATTCTGCTTCAAAACTATTCACAGGATGCACATCATAAGAGCGTCCACCAGGATGTGCGACATAATATGTACAGCCACCAATAGAACGCTTATTCCAAGTATCTACTATATCAAACACTAGTGGAGTATCTGCAGGAATTGTAGGGTGTAATGCTGAGTAAGGATTCCAAGCTTTATATCTTACACCAGCAACATATTCGCCTTTTACACCTGTACTTTTTAGTTGAACTTTAACACCATTACAGGTCAGTACATAACGTTCATCAATGAAATTATTAACTTTCACTTGTAGTCTTTCTAATGAAGAATCTACGTAACGAGCCGTTCCACCACCTGTCATTTCTTCGCCTAATACATTCCAAGGTTCAATACCAGCACGTAATTCTAAATGAATATTATTAATCTCTAGCATACCATGTAATGGAAATCTAAACTCGAAGAATGGATTAAACCAATCCTCTTCAAACTGATAACCAGCTTTATTTAATTGTGCAACAATATCTTTAATATCTTCTCTTACATAGTGTTCTATTAAAAACTTATCGTGCAATTCAGTTCCCCAACGTACTAAGTTATATTCGTAAGGTTTCTTCCAAAACCAAGCGACTAATGTTCTTACTAACAACATTTGCACTAAACTCATTTTTGGATGAGGCGGCATATCAAAACCTCTTAATTCTAAAATCCCTAAACGTCCTGTTGATGAATCTGGCGAATATAGTTTATCGATACAAAATTCTGCTCTATGCGTATTTCCTGTTAAATCAGTTAATAAATGCCTGAATAAGCGATCGGTTAACCAAAACGGAACTTCGCCATCTTTAGGAATTTGACTAAAAGCAATTTCTAATTCATATAAACTATCTGTGCGTGCCTCGTCTATTCTTGGCGCTTGACTTGTAGGTCCAACAAAAGAACCCGAAAATAGATAACTTAAACCAGGATGATGTTGCCAAAACGTAAGTAAACTTCTTAATAGACTTGGTTTTCTTAATAATGGACTATCAGCAGGACTTGTGCCTCCTAAGGTCACATGATTTCCACCACCAGTTCCGGTATGTTTACCATCTAACATAAACTTTTCGGTACTTAATCTCGATAATTTTGCTTGTTCATAGAACGTCATAGTGTTGTGCACTAAGTCTTTCCAGTTGGTTACCGGATGAACATTAACTTCTATAACACCTGGATCTGGTGTTATTTTAAGAGAATCTAGTCTGTTATCTTTTGGAGGATCATAACCTTCCATTATAACAGGTACTTTTAGTTCTTTGGCAGTAAACTCAATAGCCGCAATTAAATCTAAAAAGCTTTCGGCCGAATCTAAAGGTGGTAAAAACAGGTACAATTTCCCATCTCTTATTTCTGAACAAATAGCGGTTCTAACAAAATAATTTGGTGTATTTGTATCCACTCCATTTTCTAAAAATGCTTTGTGTCGTTTTTTTACAATATCTCTATAACTTGGTAATCGCTTCTTTTTGGAAAATAAATCGGGTTCATAGGAAGGAAATACTTCATGACCAGGTTTTTCCATCAATGAATTTAAAGGCAGTCTTAATCCCATAGGAGAGTTTCCTGGAGTTAAGAAAAGATGTTGTCTTCTAAAAGCCCATTCGCTTGTAAACCATTTCCCTCGTGTAGTATTTAAAGGTAATAAATAGCCAACAGGAGTAGATGTCCCATTTTCTAGAATATCTTTTAGCTTGTTCTTTACTAATGCATTATCTCTATCCTTTGTTGGATCAACATCAATTGGTAAATTGCCATGTTCCCATAAAAAATAGAAAGCATCCTCAAAACCAGGAATAATATGATTTGTTGATACGGCTAGATACCTTGTTAACGTTTCTAGAAACAATTTATCTGTATTTGGTGGTACTGTAAAATTATCTGAGTACGTGGCTAAGAATTTTTTATTGTACCAAATTGGTCTTCCATCTTTACGCCAACAAATTTCAATTTGCCATCTTGGTAAAGGTTCGCCAGGATACCATTTACCCTGTGCATGATGCAGTACACCACCTTTTCCAAATTCTTTATGTAAGCGCTTAGATAAGTCTTTAGCTAATTCACGTTTGTGTGGTCCATCAGCAGCCGTATTCCATTCAGGAGATTCTAAATCGTCAATAGAAATAAACGTTGGTTCGCCTCCCATTGTTAATCGAACATCGTTTTTTTGGAGCTGTTTTTCAACTTTATTACCGAGTTTATCAATGGCTTTCCATTGGTCTTCTGTGTAGGGTTTTGTAACTCGTGGAGATTCAAAAATGCGTGTTACTGAGTTTTCAAAAAAGAATTCTGTTTCACATTTATCGGTCATACCAGAAACTGGAGCGGCACTTTCAAAAGAAGGCGTACAAGCTAAAGGAATATGACCTTCGCCAGCAAGTAAACCAGATGTTGCATCAAAACCAATCCAACCAGCACCTGGTAAGTATACTTCTGCCCAAGCATGTAAATCCGTAAAATCCTCTTCAGGACCAGAAGGACCATCTAACGATTTTTCATCTGATTTTAATTGAACGATATAGCCAGACACAAAACGTGTTCCAAAACCTAAATGACGTAAGGTTTGCACAAATAACCATGCATAATCTCTACAAGACCCTTTTTTAAGGCTCAGTGTTTCTTCACAAGATTGCACACCAGGATTCATTCTGATATTGTAATTGAGGAATTCATAAATTTTTTGATTGACATGAATCAGAAAATAAATGGTTTTTCTAGGTGAATAATCTAAAGTTTCTAAAAACTCCATTAATAATGGACCTTTATCTGTAATTTCTAGATAAGGCTGTAATTCTTTTTTTACCGTTTCAGTGTATTCAAACGGAAATTCTTCGGCATATTCTTCAATAAAAAAATCGAAAGGATTTATGGTTTTTAAATCTGCAATTATTTCTACATCGATAGAAAGCTCATCAGTTTTGTCTGGAAAAACTAATCGTGCGACATAATTACCAAATGGATCTTGTTGCCAATTAAAAAATTGATTCTCTGGAGTGATCTTAATGGAATAAGACTCAATAGGTGTTCTAGAATGTGGCGCAGGTCTTAATCTAAAAACATGAGGCGACAATGAAACTTTTCGATCGTATTTATAAGTAGTCTTGTGAGAAATTACAATTTTTAATGCCATAAATTTAGATTAGGATTATAGTTAAGTGCTAGAATAAAGAAACACCTGCTTCCTATGCAAAATAAGCTATTTAACCTAAAAAATGAATTGATGACCAGACTTTGTTTTGTTTTTTAGGTTTATCTCAAAAAAAACAAAAAAGGTTTTTAGAATCGTAAAATAATGGTTAGAAAATACTCATTTCAGAATGTGTAGTAACCGTTTCCAAAAGTTTCATGCCTTTATAAGAATTTCCGTTAGCATTTAATTTAGGACTCCATACCGCAACAGTAAAATTATTTGGATATAATGCCACAATGCCACCACCAACACCACTTTTTCCTGGTAAGCCTACTTTAAAGGCAAACTCTCCAGATTCATCATAAAATCCACAAGTAAGCATTAATGCATTTATTCGTTTTGCTTGACTACTGGTAATAATTTCTTTACCATCTTTTAATTTACAACCACCATTGGCTAAAAATGAAAAGGTATGTGATAATTGTTGACAGTTCATTTCTAAAGAACACATATCAAAATAAAAATCTAAAACAACGGCAGGATCGTTTTTTATGTTACCCAAGGATTTAATAAAATTGCATAGTGCAACATTTCTAAATCCAGTTGCCTTTTCAGAATCGGCTATTTTATCTGAGTAGTTTAGGTCTGGAATACCACTCAAGTCTCTAACAAACTCTAGGAACTCTTGGCGAGCATTTTCTAAATGAGAAATTAGAATATCACAAATAACAATGGCACCAGAATTAACAAAAGGATTTCGTGGAATCCCGTTATAGGTTTCTAATAAAAGTAAGGAGTCGAATTTAGTGCCAGATGGCTCTACATCGATACGTGTCCAAATATCTTCGCCTAAAAACTTAACAGCCAATGCAAGGGAAAGCACTTTAGAAATACTTTGAATTGAAAACTTTTCTAAGTGATCTCCAATACCAAAACTAGTACCATCAACTTTAGTCATATGAACTCCAAAATTTGAAGGATTTACATTTGCTAATTCTGGAATATAGGTGGCTAATTTACCTTTATCCTTAATTGGTTTAGTAAAGTTATAAGCGTTTTCTATGATTTCATTGTAATTGGAATCCATTACTTTTTTGTTTTAAAAAATTATTAAATGTAGTATCAAAAATACTTGTTTTAATTGCAAGTTATAATTAAATCATATTGAAAAACGCAATTTTTTAATTTTACTATTATCCACATAATTTAGTGTTTGTAATCAGCCAAAAAT
>NZ_JBJKOD010000018.1:0-49508 GCF_045765065.1 Winogradskyella sp. 4-2091 | reverse complement strand
TTTCCTATTCTAATTTATAATAATCTTAGAAGTAACTAAATTTTAATGTTGAATAGATTAACTCTAATTTAATGTCAAGTGGTTTAGTTTTTTACATTATAGAATTCTACTTCTCTTAAAATATTGGTTAAATTTTGGATTTTAATTTGTCCATGTTTTATTCATTTTTCATAATTATTTAGCTGCGTTAAGACTATAATTTACCTGATGTATTATAACCATAACATCCTATTGTAATAAAAGGAGATTATTCTTTTAGGATTCATAGTTTTCATTGTTTACCAGAAATTGATTCAGCTTTATTAAAGGCAAAAATGGAATAGATAATATAGATTAAGGTCTTATTTACGGTTAAATTAAACAAAAAAAAGCGCAAGTCTATACAACTTGCGCTCTCCAGCTATTAATCTTAGGGTAATAAGGGATATTACCTTGTTAGGACTGCAAAAATAGAACTATAAATGATGTTAAATATTGATGTATGGTAAGAAATCGATGCCTTAAGATAATTCTTTTCTAATACGACTTAAACTTTCTGTAGTTATTCCCAAGTAAGAGGCAATGTGGTAGTTTTTGATACTCTTTTCTATTTTGGGATACGTTTCAATAAAATTAATATAACGCTCCTTCGCAGGTTTTGATAGGTTAATTAGAATTCTTTTTTGAAATGCCGTAAAGGCTTTTTCGAGTTTTACTCTAAAAAAATGATCCACTTTAGGCATTTTAGAATACATATATTCTTTATCCTCTCTAGAGATTCTATATAAGGTAGAGTCTTGTATGGCTTCAATGTTTAAGATAGCTTTGCCACCACTGAAAAATGCAGTGTAGTCGCTAATCCACCAATCGCTAATCCCAAATTGAATGGTATATTCTTTACCTTCTTTATCAACGTGAAAGGTTCTCATACAGCCATCTACAACATAATATTGATAATTGACAAGGTCACCTGCTTTTAGTAAGATATCCCCTTTTTTAATTTTTACTTTACGAAACACAGATTTTACAATCTTAATTTCTTCATCTGTAAAATTAAGCTCGTCAAAAATCTTATTTATGTACGTAAAATCCATTACTACCGTTTAATGAATATAAAATTACGTAAAACCTTTTAAATGAGTAGTTTAATTCGTTGTGGGATATAAAAATAGGTTTATCAGACAAAGTGTAAAAAACCACTTTTAATTAACAAAGTGGTTTGTTTGATTCTTTGGACTGATAATTAATTAATTTTCTTGGCGACAGATTCTTGTCCGCCTTGATATAGTGTGAAACTTTCAATATCGTCTTTTTCAGTTTTATTAAACTTTACTTTAAGCGCTGATACCTTAGCAAAAAACGTGGTTTCATCTTCTGCGAAAAGTTCAAATTTACCTTGACCTGTAGCTTGTCCAAATATTTGGCTGTCTTCAACTGTAATCTCCACAACAAAATTTGGAGCTAATTCATATTTACCAATATATTTTTTTAAGAGATCATTAGATAATGATATTTCTTTTCTGGCTTTAGGCATTGCCTTGTCTATTTCTATTCCAATATTTTCCTTGTCAGTGATGAAAATGGCTTGTCGTTTTCCGTTCGCTGTCTTTGAGAATTTATATTCTATATTTCCTTCTTCAAACATAAAATGGTTTTCAGATAATGGGAAAATTTCGAATACAGTGTTGGTTTCAGATTCTCTCATGCTGCTAAGTTTTCCGTCCTTCATAAATATATGTCTTATAGCACCATCTTCAAATTCGTATGCGCCAACCCATTGTTTTAGCTTTTTCTCAGAAACTTTGACCACATCATTCATTGTAGGATAAGGTTTGCCGATAGCTGCAGCGGCTAAACTTTGAGTGACAGCACCAATATCGTTGCAGCTACAATTACTAAGACCAATAACATAGAGGTCTTCTTCAATAAGGTATATACCATTAGTAGAAGTACCAAAAATTCCACCGCTATGCGTGTAACCTTTAGACCCTTTTAAATTAAATTCACCAAGACCATAACCATAAGAAATATGCTCTCCATCATTGAGATTAGAACCATTAATTGCTTTTTCTAATGTTGATGCTTTAATAAATGTGTTATTAGTAAGTGCATTTTGCCATTTTAACATATCTTCTACAGTAGAGGTTAAGGAACCCGCAGCATGAGGTATAGTCATACTGAGGTAACTAGCGTTAACAAAACCAGAAGGTTCTTCTTCATAAGCCTCAACTCTGTTTTTAACTAATTCTCTATTATTTCCATATCTAGAATTATTCATGTTAATACGCTCAAAGATGTTTTTCTCAATATAATTTTCATACGTATCTCCAGATAATACTTCTATGATTTTACCTAATAATACATAACCAGAATTATTATATTGATAAGCTTCGCCTGGATCGAAATCCATGGGTTCATTTTTAAAATAATCAATTAACTCATCTAGAGTAAAGTCTTTTCTAGCCACTTCTAATAAATTACCAATGCCTGTATAACTTTTTATACCAGACGTATGATTTAGTAAATGATGCACAGTAATGGTTTTTCCATGCGTAGGATAATCTGGTATGAACTTAGTAATAGGATCATTTAGACTTAGTTTTCCTTGCTCTTCTAACATTAAAATGGCTACGGCTGTAAATTGTTTAGTTATTGAGGCTAACATAAACACGTTCTCAGGAACCATATCTACATTGAGTTCTAAACTCGATTTGCCAACCGCTTTTTTATAAATGGTTTTGCCATTTTTGGCAATTAAAATTGTTGCACCAGGAGCATCAGGATTATCATAAAATTGAGATACGATTTCATCGAATTGTGCGGTGTTGTTTTGAGCAAATGTTGCTGTTGTAAATACAAAACTTAAAAGGAGTAATGAGATAGTTTGATTGATTTTCATTTTTCTGAAGATTGATTAATACTAATAAGACGATTCTCAGAAGATTAAGTTACAAAAAAACCACTTTGAATTAACAAAGTGGTTTTAAATATTTAAGAAACTGAAACAAGTTCAGTAAAAGAGATTATTTTATCATCTCATAACTACGCTTAATAAAGCTTGTTAACTCTTCGCCTTTTAAAAGCCCTTGAGATAAACGTGCTAAATCTAAACTTTGAGAAATTAAACGTTCTTGTTTCTTCTTAGTTTTAGTACCTAATATTTCGCCAACTAATTCAGAGTTTGTGTTAACGATAAGGTTATGAATTTCTGGCATGTTACCAAACATATTCATTCCGCCTCCACCAGTCTGCTGCATTTCTTTCATTCTACGCATAAATTCTGGTTGTGTAATAATAAATGGAGACGCATCGCTATCCATAGCTTCTAACTGAATTGAGAATTTTTCAGAAGGAATTACTTCCTTTAAAAGTGTATCTAATTCTGTTTGTTGCTCATCTGTTAATTTAGAAATTGTGTTTTCGTCTTTCTTAATTAAATTGTCAATATGATCACCATCAACTCTAGCAAAAGAAATATTTTCTTTAGTAGACTCTAATTTCTGAATTAAATGCGAAACAATAGGAGAGTCTAACATCAATACTTCATAGCCTTTAGCTTTTGCAGCTTCGATATAAGAGTGTTGCTGATCTTTATTTGAAGCGTAAAGGATTACAAGTTTACCATCCTTGTCAGTTTGGTTTGCTTTTATCTTGTTGAATAATTCGTCATACGTAAAGAATTTACCATCTACTGTAGGGTAAAGTGCAAATGCATCTGCTTTTTCAAAGAATTTTTCTTCAGAAAGCATTCCGTATTCAATAACGATCTTAATATCATCCCATTTTGCTTCAAAATCTTCGCGATTGGCGTTAAATAAAGACTTTAATTTATCTGCAACTTTACGAGTAATGTAAGATGAAATTTTCTTAACTGCACCATCTGCTTGTAAGTAAGAACGAGATACGTTTAATGGAATATCTGGAGAATCGATAACACCTCGTAGCATTGTTAAAAATTCAGGAACAATACCTTCAACATTATCAGTTACGAAAACTTGGTTTTGGTATAATTGAATTTTATCCTTCTGCATGTTCATATCATTCGTCATCTTAGGGAAATATAAAATCCCTGTTAAGTTGAATGGATAATCTACATTAAGGTGAATGTTAAATAATGGCTCTTCAAACTGCATTGGGTACAATTCTCTATAGAAACCACTATAATCTTCATCTTTCAATTCTGATGGTTGTTTTGTCCAAGCCGGATTAGGGTTGTTGATTATACTATCTACCGTAATTTGTCTATGTGGCTCAGTTGTTTCTTTACCGTCAGCATCTGTTGTAGTTGCTGGTGTAAACTCAGGATCGTTAATTTCCTTAGTTCCAAATTTAATTGGAATAGGCATAAACTTGTTATACTTATTAAGTAATTCACTGATTCTAGACTCTTCTAAAAACTCGGTAGAATCTTCTGCGATATGAAGAATGATCTCTGTTCCTCTAGATTCTTTATCAGATTTTTCTAAAGTAAATTCTGGAGAACCATCACACGTCCAATGTGCAGCATCTGCTCCTGTGTGAGATTTTGTAATGATTTCAACTTTCTCCGCAACCATAAAAGCAGAATAGAAACCAAGACCAAAATGGCCAATGATTCCAGAATCTTGTGCAGAATCTTTGTACTTATCTAAAAATTCTTCAGCACCAGAAAAGGCAACTTGGTTAATGTATTTTTCAACTTCTTCAGCTGTCATACCTAATCCTTGATCAATGATATGAAGCTTTTTACCTTCTTTATCAATCTTTACTTCAATCTGTGGATTTCCGTATTCAGATTTAGATTCACCTATGCTTGTAAGGTGTTTTAATTTTAGTGTGGCATCCGTACCATTACTAATAAGCTCACGTAAAAATATTTCGTGATCACTGTATAAGAATTTTTTAATAAGCGGAAAGATGTTCTCTACCGATACATTAATACTTCCTTTTGTCATGATATATAGTTTTTTGTATTATTAATTTTAATATTTAGCTTTAGTCAAATAAAATACCAAGACTTAAAAAGTGACAAACTGACACAAGTACTATGCGTGCATAACGAATGTAAATTCTAATAAATGGTAATCGTATCTTAAATATTAAATTGCAGTACTAAATAATAACTATGTACAATTCAAAAATAATAGGCTTAGGCAAATATGTGCCAGATAATGTTGTCACTAATGATGATCTATCAAAAATGATGGACACTAATGATGAGTGGATTCAAGAACGCACTGGTATTAAAGAACGTCGTTGGGTAGAAAAGGGTAGTGGAGACACTACAGCTACAATGGGAGTGAAAGCAGCGAAAATTGCTATTGAGCGCTCAGGATTAGATAAAGACGATATTGATTTTATCATTTTTGCGACACTAAGTCCTGATATGTATTTTCCAGGTCCAGGCGTACAAGTACAACATGCCTTAGACATAAAAACCGTTGGCGCCTTAGATGTACGTAACCAATGTTCTGGTTTTGTATATGCCATTTCTGTAGCAGATAATTTTATTAAAACAGGAATGTATAAAAACATTCTTGTCATAGGCAGTGAATTGCATTCTCATGGATTAGATAAAACCACGAGAGGACGAGGCGTTTCTGTTATATTTGGAGATGGTGCAGGCGCTGCTGTTTTAACTAGAGAAGAAGATACAACGAAAGGTATTTTATCTACACATTTACATTCTCAAGGTGAGCATGCCGAAGAGTTGGTCTTGGTTGCTCCAGGAATGGGTAAACGTTGGGTAAATGATATTTTGGCTGCAAACGATCCTAATGACGAAAGTTATTTTCCATATATGAATGGGCAATTTGTATTTAAAAATGCGGTTGTTCGTTTTAGTGAAGTCATTATGGAAGGTTTAATGAAAAATGAATTACAGGTTGATGATATAGATATGCTTATTCCGCACCAAGCGAATTTGCGTATTGCACAATTTATACAACGTAAGTTTAAATTAAACGACGATCAGGTATTTAATAATATTCAGAAATACGGAAATACTACAGCAGCATCCATCCCAATTGCGTTAACTGAAGCTTGGGAAGAAGGAAGAGTAAAAGAAGGCGACACCGTTGTATTAGCAGCTTTTGGTAGTGGTTTTACTTGGGGAAGTGTAATAATAAAATGGTAGTACAATATTTTAATTAAATTAGAATTTTAAGTATAAAAAAGCCCAAGCAGAATGTCTGTTTGGGCTTTTTCGCTATTAACCAACCTTAACTAATCACTATTATAAACTAAGTTTATAATTCCCATGATAAAAAAAACTTATAATAATGAAGACGTAATAGTTGCCATTTTATTTCAATGAATATTACATTTAACTTGTATTTAACAAAAATCCTGATATGTCCAAAGACCATCAGGATTTTCTTGATTTAATAGTTGAGTTCTAACACTAACCATCAACATTTTTGTCAACTATTAAATACTATCTTAAAACATGCCACCATCTTGCTTTACATCATTATCTCTTTGTTTACGCGATTTTGCTCTGTACTTTCCTCCACCAAAACGGTACGATAAGCTTGTTGTAATTTGTTGGCTCTCCCAGTTAAACTGTCCACGTTGGGCATAAGGTCTTTCTCCATCGAATTCTGCATACATAGTATCAAAAATATCGTTGTAACTTAAGCTGAAGTTGGCTCTGCCTTCCATAAAGTTATAGCGCATTCCTAGGTTGACCATTAACATATCATTCATTTCAAATTGAATATTCTTGTTTTTTGAGCGGTACATTCCAAATGCAGAAAAACTAAGACTCTTACTCACTTTAAAATTATTGAATGCTCTGGCACTCCAAGCTATATTATCGACTTCAACTGTATTTAAAACAATATCTTGGTTGGTGTCAAAAGATTCAGCTAAACTCTTTTGTGTTTGCGAATACAAATCAAAACTAGCATTTACGCTCCACCATTTTGTAGGTCTGTAATTTGAAGATACTTCTATACCGTAAGACGTAGTATTGTCAAAGTTTAAATTGGTAAATATTAAACGGTTAACATCAGTTCTGTCAATTAAGATAGCTTGTTGAATTTCGTCTTCAATAATTCTGAAGAATACACCTGCCGTAATACTCCCTTTTTCAAATTGTCTAGTATAGTTTGTTTCTATAGAATTAGTAAATTGAGGACGTAATTCTTGATTTCCAAATTCTGAAATTAATGGTGTGCTCCAATTAGGTAATGGGTTTACTTGTCCTATTCCTGGTCTATCTATACGTCTACTATAACTAAATTGATACGAGTTTTTCTCAGAGGGTGAATAGGTTACAAATGCAGATGGATATAATTCAAAATAATCATTTGTAAAAGGAATATTTAATTCTTCACTAGAATCTAAATCTTTTTTAAAGGCATCAGAATCTACATTTACAGTTTCTGCCCTTACGCCAAACTGATAACTCCATTTTTCTAACTTTTTACCATAAGTGGCATATGCAGAATAAATATTTCTGGTGTAATCAAAAAGTGTTGTTGTTGGTATGTATGTACCTGCTTCGTTTTGTTCTCTTGCATCAGATTCGTAAAAGATGCTGGTGTCAAATAAACGTGCTTGTAATCCCAATTCAAATTTTACAGACTCTGATAATGGATTAACATAATCTAAATTAACAGTTGTACTATTTCTATCAATATCAGTATCTTCTATAAAATCTGGACGTTGAGAGCTAAAAAACACATTACTGTTATCCACCAAACCTTCATAAATATTATGATCAACTTCTAATTCTATATTATGACCTTCTTTATCAAAATCATGCTTATAATTAAAGTTGTACTGTTGAGAATCGTTTTCGTTTATGCCACTTAAGTATTGAGATTCATCAAGTGCATTGTTAAATAAATAAGCAATATTAGAGTTAACATTAGTTTCTCCATTAAAAATATTTTGATTTGTAAATATTGAAATCGTGTTTTTATCGTTTAGGTAATAATCCAGTCCAATTTTAAATAAATGAGATTTGTTGTCATTAAGAATATCAAAATTTTGTTGAATGTCTTGTTCTATTCTATTTATGTAACCGTAGTTTACGTTTCTCCTAATGTTATTTCCATATGAGCCATAAAAGTTAATTTTCCCGTTACGGTAATTAGCATCGATAGAGCTATTGAATTTAGCTTCAATATCATGAGCTAAACCAACATTAATATTACCATTAAAACCAATTTTAGTGTTTTTATGAAGTACAATATTAATTATACCACTCATACCTTCAGGATTATATTTAGCAGAAGGATTTGTGATTAATTCAACACTTTTTATAGAGTTTGATGGAATCTGTTTTAGCAATTGATCAGCAGGTATATTAGAAAGTTTGCCGTCTACCATGACCCTAACATTTTGGTTGCCACGCAAGCTTATTGATCCTGTCTGTTGGTCTACACTAACTGATGGTAAATTGTTCATCAGTTCACTAGCCGTAGCTCCAGCGGTTTGCAAATCTTTACCAATAGTGATGACCTTACGATCTACTTTTTGTTGAATTGTAGAGACATCTGCAACAATGGTCACTTCATCTAAACCTGTAGATTCTTCTTCGAGTTTAATATCTCCAAGATTAACTTTATAATTTCCTTTTCCGAGAGTAACGTTATTATTTATTGTTTTAAAACCAACAAATTGAATGGATACAATAATTGTACCTTCAGGTATATTTTCAATTTCAAATGTTCCGTCGTCTTTAGTGATACCACCTGTAATTATTTTATTGTTATTGTCTTTTATAACCACGTTTACATATGGTAATGGCTCATTAAGTTGCGCGTCTATAACGCGTCCATATACAGAACCGTTTCTTATATCGTCATTAGAATTGGGTTGGGCTGATGCTATTACCGAAAATAAGAGCATGCAGAGAAGCATAATTGATTTCATTTTGATTGATTTTGATAGTTTGTTATAGAATAGACGACTAACTTTACAGTATGTTACTCAAATTATTTACGTTAACATCATTTTAACATTATGAACAAAACCACATTAGTTATTGGCGCATCTTTAAAGCCACAACGTTACTCAAATAGAGCTATTAGAAAATTAAGACAATACAATCATAACGTGAAAGCACTTGGGTTACGAAAGGGTGACGTTGAGGATGTAACAATTGATACTGAATTAATGCCATATGTAGATTTAGATACTGTAACATTATATCTAAATCCTATGCGTCAAAAATCCTACTACGATTATATCATAAATTTAAAACCATTGCGTGTCATTTTTAATCCAGGAACAGAAAACCCTGAATTCTATAATCTTTTGAAACAAAATTCCATTGAATTTGAAGTAGCTTGTACGCTAGTACTATTAGCGACAGATCAATATTAATTTTTTCTTTTTGAAATTATTAGAAGCCCTAAGAAAGTAATTAAACCATTTAATGGTAATATCTCCCAATGGAAATTGTAATAATTATTCTGGGCATATATAGCAGCACATTCCCAAGCAGACTTGGTACAATTCTCTATAGATAATCTTTGACTGTAGGCTAAATAAGTTGGTATAAGCGTAACGCAATAGGTTAATAGGATAGAAACTAAGCCAACTACCCATACATATTTATCTTTAATAGAAGTTTTAGTTAAAATACCGAAAGCAAAAAGTCCTAGTAATGGTCCGTAAGTAAAAGTGGCGAATTTAAAAAGGTTACTTACGACACTGCCTTCTAAAGAATTGAAAATAATAACCACAATGATCAATAGCAAAGACACTGCAATATGAACCTTTTTACGTAATGGTTTTTGATCTTCAATAGGTTTCTTTTCAATGTTTAAAAAATCTATCGAAAATGACGTAGTTAAGGACGTTAATGCAGAATCTGCACTACTGTAAGCTGCTGCGATTAGGCCAATAATAAAAGTTATGGCTAATCCCTTACCTAAGCCTTGGTTCATAGCAATTTCTGGAAATAATAAATCAGTTCTGGTAACGCCATCTAATTTAGGAATTGTAACATTAAACTGATCTGCGTAGATAAAAAGTAAAGCACCTAGTGTTAAGAAAACTACATTTACAATTACCAGTAAAACTGACATTGAGAGCATATTCTTTTTAGATTCATTAGCGTTTTTACAAGTTAGATTTTTTTGCATCATATCTTGGTCTAAACCTGTCATGGCAATGGTTATAAATATTCCGCCAATAAAGTATTTCCAAAAATTAATTTTACTGTTGATGTCATCAAAATAAAAAACTTGACTCTTATTTTTAAACGTTTCTTTTGTGAATGTTTCTGCTAATGTCCAATCTAATTTATTCAGAATTAAAATAATAGCGACAATCACAGATGTTAGCATCGCAACGGTTTGTAAAGTGTCTGTCCAAATAATTGTTTTAATACCACCTTTATTGGTATATAGCCATATAAGTAAAATAGAAATAACCACTGTTACCCAAAATGGAACTCCTAAACTTTTAAAGACAATATATTGCATAGATAGCGCAACTAAATACAACCTAAAAGCAGCACCAGTGACACGTGAGAGTAAAAAGAAAAATGCACCAGTTTTATAACTTACTATACCAAAACGTTCTTCTAAATATTGATAAATAGATGTCACATTTAAACGGTAATACAGCGGAATCAAAACGAAAGCAACAATCAAATAACCAACAAAAAAACCAAATACGCCTTGCATATAGGCAAATTCTTGGCCCTTCACTAAACCTGGAACTGAAATAAAAGTTACGCCAGATAAAGAAGCTCCAATCATCCCAAAAGCGACTAAATACCAAGGTGCAGATTTATTGGCTTTAAAAAAAGCGGCATTAGAATCTTCTTTACCAGTGAAATAGGAAATTAAAATTAGTAACCCGAAGTAACAAGCAATTAATATTAAAATGGATATAGGAGACATGGTAAATTGAATTAGTGGTAATATTTTTGAAAAGTAGTACATTTGGTAAAATAGAATGCTTGAAAAATTAAATTTTTATGAAAAAATATACTTTCCTATCCGTATTTTCCATGTTCTGTTGTGTTTTGATTGCACAAGATTTTAAAGAACTTATAGCCGAAGGAACTCATACAGTTGAAGATATTGTAACTGTAGCTGAAAGTCATTTTGATTCGGTCGGTAGAGAACGAGGCAAAGGTTATAAACCGTTTAGACGTTGGCAATATTTTGCAGAACGCGCTATGAATGAAAATGGTATGCTAGAAACACCAGAGTTTTATTTCAATGAGTTAAATACTTATAACTCTAATATAAATAATGAAGGGTTTATTGCAAAAACTGTTGTGGGATCTTGGGAAGAAATGGGACCAACGTATTGGAATGCAACTTCAGGTTATAATCCTGGTGTTGGTAGAATTACCTCAGTTTCCGTAGATGAAAGTAATTTAGATCATATAATTGTAGGTAGTGTAACTGGTGGTGTTTGGAAAAGTTTAGATGGCGGAACAACATGGACAGTACTAACCGATGATTTAGCAAACATAGATGTATATGCTTTAGCTATTGACCCAAATAATAGTTCTCATTATTATTGGGGAACGACTAACGGTTCAATTTTTAAATCTGAAGATGGTGGTGCTACATGGACGTTACATGGCTCTGTTTCTGGTGGAACGGTAAATAAAATTTTAATCCACCCAACAGATCCTTCAATTATGTATTGCAGTTCTCAAGGTAGTGGTTTGTATAAATCTACTGATGGAGGACAAAATTGGAGTTCAATTTACTTTGCTGGTGTGTCAAATGGTTATGATGTTAGATTTAAACCAAACGATCCAAGTGTAGTTTATGCTTCGGGAAGTAGTTTTTATGTGTCTTCAAATGGAGGTACTAGTTTTACAAAAGTTGATGGTGTATCACCAAATCAGTTTAGTTCTGGTCCAAAAATGATTGGTGTTTCTCTAAATGACCCATTAGTAGTATATGTATTAGAAGCCGAAAGTGGAAAATTTGGTGCCTTGTATAAATCAACTGATAATGGAAGTAGTTTTACAAAATTAAATCATGACGGAAGAAATTATTTTGGTTACGATACAGCAGGTGTTGACGATAGTGGTCAAGCACCAAGAGATATGGCTATAGCTGTAAATCCTAATGATGTAAATGATGTTCATATAGCAGGAATTAATACATGGCGATCAACCGATGGAGGTTTAAATTTTAATATTTCTTCTCAGTGGACACCAAATAATGCCAATAATCAAAACATTGGTTATTGCCATGCAGATGTAGATTTGTTAGAGTTTGTAGGTTCTGGTGCAAATGTTAAGTTGTTTGTAGGTTCAGATGGCGGCATTTATAAAGCTGATAACCCAACCGTTGTGAATAGTACCTATTATACGGATTTAACGGCTGGTTTAGGGATTAGACAATTCTATAAAATTGGTATAAGTCAAACCACACCAGTTGTTGTTACAGGAGGTTCTCAAGACAATGGGTCTTCAGTTTTAGGTGCAAATGGTAATTGGACAGATTGGTGGGGAGCAGATGGCATGGAAGGATTTGTAGATAAAAACAATACTCAAATTATCTATGGTACGTCTCAATATGGATCTTTTGTAAAGAGTTTTAATGGAGGTTCTAACATTACGTATTTAACACAACCAGATGATAAAGGAGGCGATTCTAATTGGAATTGGGTAGTGCCATTTGAGCAAGATCCAATTTTACAAGATGTAATTTATTGTGCATTTGATGAAGTTTATAAGTCAATAGACGGAGGGCAAAATTGGGTGTCTATTTCTCAAAATTTTTCAAGTGATATAGATCACTTTAAGATAGCTCCGACCGATAGTAATAAATTGTATTTATCTATAAATGGTGCATTTTGGTATTCATTAGATGGAGGTGCTAATTGGATGCAATCGACGGCTAATTTAGGAGGTGGACAAATTAATAGTATTGCTGTTCATCCTGAAAACCCTGACAAATTAGCAATAGCAACTACTAATAATCAAAAGGTGTATGTCAGTAGTGATAATGGAGTGTCTTGGACATCCATAAAATGGGATTTGCCTAATTTTTCATCTCAGGCAGTTGCATGGCAAACAGGTTCCTCGGATGGTCTATATGTTGGTATGAATTATGGTGTCTATTATACAGATAACACCATTGGTGATTCTTGGACATTATTTAATAACGGATTACCAAATGTTAGAATAAACGAATTAGAAATTAATCATTTAGAAGGTAAGTTGTATGCTGCCACATATGGTAGAGGTTTATGGCGAACTAACTTATATCAAGAATCACTGAGCAACGATTCTTTTGAAATGGATGAATTAGCCATGTTTCCAAATCCTGCTTCTAGTGCAGTGAACTTAAAATGGAAGTCAGGAGAAACAGTTGCTGTTAGAATTTATAATTCTTTAGGGAAATTAGTATTCTATTCTAAAGCAACAGATTTATCTAATGGTTATAAAATTGAAACGTCAGCCTTAGAAACGGGTGTTTATTTTGTGAAATTAAATTCTACAAAAGGCGCACTGACTAAAAAGCTAATTATAAAATAAAGGTATTTAAATAGTGAAATTTAAGTTTGCAAGGCGTAATCAATCACATTTTTGTGCCTAAAAAACTTTACCTTTGCACTCATGGAATTTTCATCAAAACTCTTAGAAAATGCAGTCAATGAGGTCTCTCAATTACCAGGTATTGGCAAGCGAACTGCATTGCGTTTAGTATTACATTTATTACGTCAGCCAGAAAGTCAAACGTTTCAATTAGCAAATGCAATTTCTAAGGTAAGGGCCGAGATTAATTTTTGTAAATCTTGCCATAATATTAGTGACAAAATTCTATGTGAAATTTGTGAAAATCCTAATCGGAATAGCGAGCTTATTTGCGTGGTAGAGGATATAAGAGATGTAATGGCTGTAGAAAACACAAGTTCATTCAAAGGTCTATATCATGTTTTAGGTGGTAAAATTTCTCCTATGGATGGGATTGGTCCTCAAGATTTAAATATATCATCATTGGTAGAGAAAGTAAAAGAAGGCAAAGTAAAAGAATTAATTTTTGCTATGAGTCCAACCATGGAAGGTGATACTACTAACTTCTATATCTTCAGACAAATTCAAGGTTATAATGTTTCTACGTCAACCATTGCTAGAGGTGTTGCGGCTGGTAATGAATTAGAATATACAGATGAAGTTACATTAGGTCGCAGTATTATAGACCGTGTACCATTTGAGACGTCACTAAAATCTTAAACAATATTTGAAGTTATCGGTTGTCATACTAAACTATAATGTACGCTATTTTTTAGAGGCGTGTCTAAAAAGTGTTGAAGTGGCCATTGCTAGTATTGATGCGGAGATTATAGTCATAGACAACAATTCTTCAGATGATAGTTGTGAAATGGTTAAGCAACTGTTTCCTTCAATAAAGCTAATTGAAAATAAAGAGAACTTAGGTTTCTCAAAAGGTAACAATATTGGTGTGGCTGAGGCGAAAGGTGAATATCTTTGTATTCTTAATCCAGATACTATTGTTGCAGAAAACACTTTTATAAAACTTTTA
Organism: Winogradskyella sp. 4-2091; assembly: GCF_045765065.1. Lineage (NCBI taxonomy): Bacteria > Pseudomonadati > Bacteroidota > Flavobacteriia > Flavobacteriales > Flavobacteriaceae > Winogradskyella > Winogradskyella sp. 4-2091. Next base: position 35,061 of record NZ_JBJKOD010000018.1, on the reverse strand, counting down.
AAATTTTCTAACGCAAAGCAAAATCTAGGTATTGTTGGATGTCAACTTATAGACGGAACAGGGAATTATCTTCCAGAAAGTAAACGTAATGTACCAACGCCTAAGGTAGCATTAAAAAAGGTTCTTGGTAAAGTCGATGATTATTATGCAAATAATATAGACAGTGATAAAACTGGTAAAGTTGATATCTTAGTAGGTGCATTTATGTGGCTGAAAAAAGAGGTTTATGAAGCGGTTAAAGGTTTTGACGAATCTTATTTTATGTATGGAGAAGACATCGATTTATCATACAAAATCAAAAAAGCAGGCTACGATAATTATTACTTTGGAGAGACTACAGTCATTCATTTTAAAGGTGAAAGCACTTTTAAAGATGCAAAATACGCTAAGCGATTCTATGGTGCAATGCAGATTTTTTATAAAAAGCATTTTAAGCAGAACATGCTTTTTAATTTTATAGTTTGGTTAGGTATTAAGATGGCGCGAGTTACAAGAAAACCACAAAAGTCATTAAATTATAGCTCAGACAGAACTTATCTGTATGCCAAATCAATTAGTCAAACCTTAGAGAATCAATTGCCTAAGCCAATTGAAGTAATGGACTCAATTGCTGGAAACGTAAAAGGCAAAAGCACCTTAATATACGATTTAAATTTGTTTAAAACGACTGAGGTTTTTAATGATATGAAAGAGAAATCTAAACAAGAAAAGATTGTTTTTAGATTTATGCCAAAAAGCAGTAAATTTATCCTCGGAAGTGATAGCGCTACAAATAGAGGTGAAGTGTTACATTTCTAGGTTGTAATTATTGAATAAAAATCAGTTATTGATATGTTTTTTTATTAATTTTGCAATCGATTATAAAATAAAGACCTTCAAATTAAATATATGTCAAAGTTTGAACTTAAGTTACCTAAAATGGGAGAGAGTGTTGCAGAAGCAACTATAACCTCATGGCTTAAAGATGTTGGAGATGCAATTGAAGCAGATGAAGCTGTTTTAGAAATAGCTACGGATAAAGTAGATAGTGAAGTTCCTAGTGAAGTGGATGGTGTTTTAGTAGAAAAACTATTCAATGTTGATGATGTAGTGCAAGTAGGTCAAACTATCGCTATAATTGAAACAGAAGGTGGTGAATCTATAGAAGTGAAAGCACCAGCTGCAGAACCAGAGCGTGTTGTAGAGCCAGAAGCTCCTAAAGCAGTTGCAGAGGTATCGCAAACTGTTGTAGCTGCAAAAGCATCTGTAGACCCAGTAGTTTCTACAGAAGATCGTTTTTATTCTCCATTAGTAAAAAATATAGCAAAACAAGAAGGCATTTCTCAGGCCGAATTAGATTCTATAGCAGGATCAGGAAAAGATAATCGTGTTACAAAAAATGATATAAAAGCTTATTTAGAATCTCGAAATTCAGCACCAAGTAAGCCACAGCCTCCAGAGGCAGTTGCTCTACCAAAGGTTGAGTCTAATGAAACAAAGAAGGAACAAGCTGTAAATAATCAAGTAGATACGCCAAAAAGCAACTCTCAACCAGCTAAAGAGAAAGCTAAAACAGAAAAACCTGCAAGCAAACCAGTAGAGAAACCAATTGAAGTATCAAATGGTGATGAGATAATTGAAATGACCAGAATGGGGAAACTCATTTCTAAATATATGGTAGATTCAGTACAAACGTCTGCACACGTGCAATCGTTTATTGAAGCCGATGTTACTGATATTTGGAACTGGAGAAAGAAAATTAAGGACGACTTTATGAAGCGCGAAGGTGAAAACTTAACCTTTACGCCAATCTTTATGGAAGCTGTAACCAAAGCTTTAAAAGAATTTCCGATGATGAATATTTCTGTACAAGGTGATAAAATCATTAAAAAGAAAGCCATTAATGTTGGTATGGCAGCTGCTTTACCAGATGGTAATTTAATAGTACCTGTTATTAAAAATGCGGATCAGTTAAATTTATTCGGAATGGCAAAACGCGTTAACGATTTAGCTAGCAGAGCCCGTTTAGGTAAATTAGATCCAGATGATATACAAGGCGGAACATATACTGTAACCAACGTTGGTACATTTGGTAGTATAATGGGAACACCAATTATTAATCAACCACAAGTTGGTATTTTAGCTTTAGGTGCCATTAGAAAAACACCAGCCGTTATTGAAGGACCACAAGGCGATTATATTGGTATTCGTTATAAAATGTATTTATCGCATTCTTACGACCATAGAGTTGTTAATGGTGCACTTGGAGGTCAATTTGTAAAAGCCGTGAAAGATTATTTAGAAGGTTGGGATGTTAATCGTGAAATCTAAATTATAGAGAACAGACTAATTTCATAATATAAAAGAAAAAAGCACAGTTTTAGAACTGTGCTTTTTTTATGGTTTTATGATATTTTATTTAATAATTCACTGATAAAAAATACAAAATTTGTATTACAGCTAAACATTGTATGTATAGAGTCGACTTCTCACATTTTATTCGTCTAAATTTGATTGAATTTAAAATTGATTTATGAAAAAAGGTTACTATTTATTAATATTTATGTTGGTTACGATATTTACGTATGGGCAAGAGATTAATTTTCAGAAAAATGAAAGCTATATTGCTCGTAAGCATAAACTAATACAAAAATTAAATGTAAGTGGTCATAGTTTAATTTTAGAAAGTGAAAGAAAAAAGATAAAGCAAGTAGATATATTAAATGAAGACTATTTGGAGAGTATTATTATTGATAGCACCAAAGGAAGAATTAATCTTAAGAAATTAGCAATAGGTAACTATGTAATACAAGCAAGAATTGGTAGAAATTGGATTGTTATGTACATAGAGAAAACAACAGGTATTTACAAAAGTTTAAATATAAAAGCTGAGTTGAAAGAAAAGAGTTCAGAAAAAGAATTATTTGAAGAAGACAAAATGTATTGGGTGGTGTATGAAAGTAATTCACAATTTTCATCGCAAAAAACAATGGGCTTAAAATACGTGGATGAGATACAAGAAATGATTTCTAAAGTTAAATTAGAATTGAAAACGGAAGATGGGAAATATAATAAGTTAATTGTGTATGAAGTGTATAATAAACCAATGTTTATGAGAAGACAGCTTAGAAATAAAAAATATTATAAATCAAGAAAATCAAAATTCTTTAATACGAAACCTTTATATAATTTAGAAATTGAAATAGTAGATAAATCTTAATTTTAAAAAATCTATCATAATTAAATAAAAGCACCGTTAATAAAACTGTGCTTTTTTTTATGATTCTTTTGATGTGTCTTGTCCTGAAATATTGCTAAAGGTTAAAATTGATTTTACGCTGATAATTTGTATACCATATTAGGTGTTTTGCACAATTTTTTTTATTTCCAATATTACCAAAGTCAGAATAGTCATTATTACTCCTTGTAGAATTATCATTCCAATTCTAAATGAGAATAAATCTATTAATTCAAAATTTTCATTTTCTGGCAAATAATCTCTATGAAAACTTGTCACAATTATCACAAAACGCTCTAAATACATTCCACTTTTCATTCCAAATGCGACTAAAAGTACATACCAAAATTTTGATGCTAATTTTTTAATAAGTAAAGTCAGAGGCAAAATTAAAGCGGATAAAAACATTATCCAATATGCCAAAGCATAAGGTCCAGTTGCTCGATTAATAAAAGCGTATTCATCAGGATTCATAGCCATTCCTATTAGATAGAACGTAAAGGTGACTATTGTATAAATAATTATTGTCCAACGAATTAAATTAAGCGTTTTTTTTGTTTCAAATCGGTTTTTGAAAAAGAGTTCGACAAGTGTTAAAGTCATAATTATTGGAATCAGACAATGAATCAGGTTCGCATCAACCATTTCAATTATACTTTTATATAACTCCATTTTTTAGTTATTCATATTTTGAAATCCCAAGTTGATTCAAAATTCCAATGACTTTTGTTAATAGGAATTGGAAAACTTTGGTCATGAATTATATCATAAGTATTGAGGTCAACTCTCCAAGTCAAAGTTTGTAATTCTGAATATTCAGTTTGAAAATGGACTTTTGATTCAAGCCATATTAATTCAGATAATAATTTTTCGTATTTAATAAGCCATTCTTTTAATTCATATTCTACTGATTTTAGATTTGAACCAAAGTGAATGATTCGGCCAGAATATTCTAAATTCGGTCGATAAATTTCATTATTATGATTGCTGGTAATAGCAAACATTTCTTTTGAAAGTGGTGGCCATTCATCATTGTTTTTTAGATTTCCAATTACTTTATGATTATGGCTTTTAACTTTGTTTTTTATTGGACTTTTCCAAAAATCCATTTCTTCAATATAACCATATAATGTGGTTCTCATTCCCATAGATTATCGACTTATCGATGTTTTCTTAAATTATGCACAACGTGTTTGTGTATGATTTAGTTGCGTGTTTTAAGCACTAAGGTTAGCAAATAACTCACAGATAGAAAGCCTGCGAGGACTTTCGTAAGTAGGCTATAACTAGCAATGATATACACGGTGTTGTAGGTAGTTTACTCTTCAAATACTAAATCAATATAAGGTATTCCAAAATAGAATAATTGCTGAGATGATTGACTTCCGAAAGTTGCGCTGGTAATTATTAAATTATTATTGCTAATTGGAAAATTCAAGTCATCATTATTAACGTTTTTTACTATTCGTCCAATAAAAATTGTAATATCATTAGTCGAATTATTTTGAACTCTTTTGATTGTATATGAGTTTCCTGAAACTAAATTTACAGGATTAATAGCTACATACTCTGTTATAGAGGATGAAAAAGTATGATTTTCAGAATATAATAGCATGTCGTTCGTGTTGTCATAGATTTCTATCAAATATGGATAAGTTTCAAAAGAAGGTTGGCTACTATATCCGATTTTGCAAATAGATTCATTTGATAAGACTTCAAATGTATAAGCATGATTAATTACATCAAGTGTTATTTCTTCTTGATTATTTACATCCATTAATAAATCAGTATAGAGTTGATTAAAAGTAGTGTTTGACGAGTCACATAATTGATTTTGTTCCGAATCATTGTCGTCATCATTATTACAAGAATTGAAAAAACCAATCGCGATTATAAATAAAATTATTTTTTTAAACATATTCTTCTTAGTTAAGTTATTGTATAGAGCATTCGGTTCTCAAATTACCTACAATTCACTGATAAAAAAAACGTTTCAATGTTTTTTATCAAGCGTTAAACGAAGTTAGCTTTTTTATTTTACGAAGCCAAGTCAGCTTTTTCTTTCTTACTAAGGCTATTCTACATATTCTAATTATCTTTGATTATCAAAACAAAAACAATGCAACTCAATTTAACAAAACCAATCTGTTTTTTCGATTTAGAAACTACAGGAATCAATATATCTAAAGATCGAATTGTAGAAATTTCAATATTAAAAGTACATCCTAACGGAAAAGAAGAAGCTAAAACTTGGGTTGTAAATCCTGAAATGCCAATACCTGCAGAGGTAACGGCTATTCATGGGATTTCTGATGCAGATGTGGCAGATAAGCCTACATTTAAAGCACTATCAAAAGAAATTTATAATTTAATAAAAGATTCGGATTTAGGAGGATTTAATTCTAACCGTTTCGATATTCCTCTTTTAGCGGAAGAAATGTTGCGTGCAGAAGTAGATTTTGATATGAAAAATACACATTCCGTAGATGTGCAAACCATATTTCATAAAATGGAACAGCGCACATTGGTCGCAGCTTATAAATTCTATTGCAATAAAGACTTAGATGATGCGCATAGTGCAGAAGCAGATACTAAAGCGACTTATGAAGTTCTGAAAGCCCAATTAGATCGCTATGAGGACCTAAAGAACGACACTAAATTTTTGGCAGAATTTAGCTCGCGTAAAAAATTCGCTGATTTTGCTGGTTTTTTAATTTTTAATAAAGAAGGCGAAGAATGTTTCTCGTTTGGTAAACACAAAGGAAAGCGCGTGGTTGATGTTATGGAAAAAGAACCAGGTTATTTTGGCTGGTTACTAAATGCGGACTTTCCATTATATACTAAAAAGGTTCTAACGGCTATTAAATTACGCCAGTTTAATAATAAATTGGGCTAAAATGTCTGCGATAGTAGCAATCTTATTATTTATAGTATGAAGCTTTTGTTTTTATTAATTCCCATTATAACTTTTTCTCAAGAGCAAATAGCTAAAGGTTTCGTTTTAGATAAAGTTTCTAACGAACCTATTCCTTATGTAAATATTTCTATTCTAGATTCTCAAATAGGCACATCTAGTAATGAGGATGGTAGCTATTCGCTAACAATAAGAGATAAAGATTTAGAGAAAACTGTAAAATTGTCTTCATTAGGCTACGAAAGTAGTGTAATGCCTATTTCTCTATTTTTAAAGACTGGAGAAGTTTTTTTGAATTCCTTAGTGGAAAAATTAGATGAGGTTGTAATCTCTAAAAAGTTTGAGGAAAAGACTAAGATAATTAATGAAATCAGAGAAGAAGACCTGTGTCAAGGTTATAGTTCGCATGCTGAAAATCCTTGGATATTAGCATTGTATTTTCCATATGATGAAGCATATGATACAACAGATTATTTAAAGTCTATTAGATTTCATTTCGGAAATTTTAGAAATAAAAAAGCGAAATTTAGATTGCGTGTATTTTCTATGGGTAAGGATAGCCTTCCAGATAAAGATTTACTAAAGGAGAGTGTTGTTGTAAGTTTAAAAAAGAAACAAAAAACTGTAGATATTAATATTTCAGATTATAATGTCATATTTCCTAAAAATGGTTTTTATGTTGCTTTTGAATGGTTATATATACCTTACAATGAGGTAAAAGTAACTTATGTCGATGGTCCAAAAAATAAAAATAAACGAAAAGGTATAAAGTATGCACCGACTGTTTCTGGTATTTGTGCAGAAGAAGGTGAATTTAAGTTATCTATTTATAACGCTGGTAAATGGCGCTTTTATGCAGCGAATAAATATAAAAGTGATAAAAAAATTATTCCAGCAATATCATTAACTTTGTCTAATTAAAAAGCTGTTTATCATTCCGCACTTGATTCGGAATCCACGGAAAGTATAAAGTTCAATTAAATAAGGTTCCTGCCTTCGCAGGAAATAGATATGAAACTAATCTGTATAGGTCGTAATTACACAGACCACATAAAAGAACTAGAAAACGAAAAGCCAACAGATCCTGTGATCTTTTTAAAGCCAGACACTTCTATTTTATTGAAGAAACAACCGTTTTTTATTCCAGATTTTTCAGATGAGGTTCATCATGAAGTGGAAGTTTTAGTGAAAATCAATAAAGTAGGTAAGTATATAGATAAGAAATTTGCACATAAATATTATGATCAAATTGGGCTTGGTATAGACTTTACAGCTAGAGATCTTCAAGCAAAACTAAAAGCTAAAGGATTGCCATGGGAAAAGGCCAAAGCTTTTGATGGAGCAGCAGTAGTGGGTAAATGGTTATCAAAATCGAAATTTCAACATATCGATAACGTTAATTTTAGTTTAAAAAAGAATGATGAGGTAGTTCAAAGCGGAAACACAGAATTAATGCTTTGGAAAATAGACGAAATTATAGAATATGTATCAAAATATTTTACTTTAAAAATTGGAGATATTATATTTACCGGAACACCTGCAGGAGTTGGAAAGGTTTTTGCAGAAGATCGACTAATAGGATACCTTGAGGACGAGGAAATGTTTTCAATAAAAATTAAATAAATGGCACAACATTATAAATTAGATAGAGTAAGAGAAATGGCTGATAACGATGAAGATTTCGTTGCAGCTATAGCAGCCGCATTTTTAGAAGAAGTACCAGAAGACGCTGAACGTTTAAGAACAGCAGTGCCTGCTAAAGATTATAAAGAAGTTTACCAAGCCGCTCATAAAATGAAACCAACCATAGATTTATTTGAATTGGGTGTTTTAGACACTTTAATTGAAGTGCAAGATTGGGGAAAGTTTGAACAAACAGATAAGAACGTAGATGAGCAACTTATTACAGTATTAACAGCTGTAGATAATGCAGTTACTGAAATTAAAGCCGATTTCGGATTGTAAATGCAAGCAGAGATTATAACCATTGGCGACGAAATTCTTATTGGCCAAGTTGTAGACACAAATTCCGCATTCTTAGGTACGGAATTAAATAGAGTCGGTATTTCTATTTATCAAATTACATCTATTCAAGATGAAAAATCTCATATTCTTAAGGCACTTAAAGAAGCTGAAGAAAATGCAGATATCATAATCATTACAGGTGGCTTAGGACCAACTAAAGATGATATTACTAAGCATACAATTTGCGAATACTTTAATGATACATTAGTAGAAAACGAAGATGTATTAGAGCATGTAAAACAAATATTTCTAAAATATAGTTCAGCACCACTTTTAGAAGTAAATAAGCAGCAGGCTTTAGTGCCATCGAGATCTACAGTGTTGATGAATCATAATGGTACTGCACCAGGAATGTGGTTAGAGAAAAATGGAAAAGTATTTGTTTCACTTCCAGGTGTGCCTTATGAAATGAAAGCGCTTATAACAGAACAAGTGCTTCCTAAACTAAGAGCACAATTTAAGTTTCCATATATATTGCACAAAACAATATTAACCTATGGTAAAGGAGAAAGTGCTTTAGCGGAAGAGATTTCAGATTGGGAAGATAATTTGCCAAGCTATATTAAGTTAGCATACTTGCCTAGTTTAGGTCGTGTAAGGTTAAGATTGTCGGGAAAATATGATGACAAAAAAGCACTTGAAAAAGAAATACAGAATCAAGTCAATTTATTACTACCTCAAATTGAAGATATTTTTGTAGGATTTGAAGAAGACCAATCTATTGAAGCTTTAATAGGAGAACAATTCACTAAAGCAAATAAAACACTGGCAGTAGCAGAAAGTTGTACAGGTGGAAGAATTGCTCAGTCGTTTACAGCAAATGCAGGTGCATCAGCATATTTTAATGGTAGTGTGGTAACTTATGCTACAGCTTCTAAAGTAAAAATTCTAAATGTTTCTGAAGCTATTATAGAGAAACACTCCGTAGTAAGTAAGGAAGTAGCGGAAGCTATGGCAGAAAATGTTAGAATTTTGTTTAATAGTGATTATGGTATAAGTACTACTGGTAACGCAGGTCCATCTAAAGGAGATTCAGAGGCCGAAGTTGGTACAGTGTGGATTGCCATTGCAACAAAAGATGGTGTATATTCAGAAGTTTATAACTTCGGAAACTTGAGAGAGAAAGTAATTGGGAGAGCTACAAATAAAGCTTTTGAAATGCTTCAGAAACTTTTTTTGAAAAAGTAGAGTTTTATGTTTGTTGAAACGTAAAGTTTTATTAAATTTGCACCCTGTTTAAAATATCCATGTTCGGATTTTAGATTCTTAATAGTAGTGTTTACAGGCAATACTGTAGAAAACAGCAAGATAATTAAGAGTTAACAGAATTACATTAATACCTAAAGAAAGAAAACAATGTCAAGAGTTTGTGAACTTACTGGGAAAAAAGCGATGGTTGGAAACAATGTTTCTCACGCTATGAATAAAACGAGACGTAGATTTGATGCAAATTTAATGAAAAAGCGTTTTTACATTCCTTCAGAAGATAAGTGGGTAACATTAAAAGTTTCTACATCAGCATTAAAGACTATCAATAAAATTGGTATCGAAGCAATGTTAAAAGAAGCTAGAGCAAAAGGATTTTACAAATAATAGCGTTTACGCTTAAGTCAATTTACAATGGCAAAAAGAGGAAATAGAATACAAGTTATCTTAGAGTGCACAGAGCACAAGACGTCTGGAAAACCAGGAACATCTAGATATATTACAACAAAGAATAAGAAGAATACGCCAGATCGTATGGAGATTAAGAAATTTAATCCTATCCTTAAGCGTATGACAGTTCATAAAGAAATTAAATAATTTAAGACATGGCAAAGAAATCAGTAGCGTCTTTACAGACAGGATCAAAGCGTTTGACAAAAGCGATTAAAATGGTAAAATCACCAAAAACTGGAGCTTACATGTTTGTAGAATCAGTAATGGCACCAGAGTTTGTCAATGACTTTTTAAATAAAAAATAATCTTTATTTTTATATAGATTAACTAAACTGCTTTCATTTGAAAGCAGTTTTTTTATGGCTATATTTGAAAAATATGACATCTTAGCAGTAATTCATTAAGGGCAAGGTTGTTGCTTTTGGTTTTAACAATATGATTAACTAACTAAGTCATATAGAAGTTTAAAAACATTTAAACTTTTAACTTTTAAACTAAATAAATGAGTTTTTTTAAAAAAATATTCTCTTCAGAAAAGAAAGAAACCTTGGACAAAGGGTTAGAGAAATCTAAATCTTCTTTTTTTAATAAATTAAATAAAGCCGTAGCCGGAAAATCTAAAGTAGATGATGATGTTTTAGATAATCTTGAAGAAATCCTTGTTACTAGTGATGTTGGTGTCAATACCACATTAAAAGTAATTACAAGAATCGAAGAACGTGTTGCAAAAGATAAATATTTAGGAACTTCAGAATTAAATAAAATTCTAAGAGAAGAAATAGCAGCATTACTTTCTGAAACCAAATCTGGTGAAGAAACAGAATACACTATTCCAGATTTACCAAAACAAGCTGATGGCTCTAAAACGCCATACGTATTAATGGTAGTTGGTGTAAATGGTGTTGGTAAGACTACAACAATTGGTAAACTAGCCTATCAGTTTAAAAAGAAAGGATTAAAAGTTGTTCTTGGTGCTGCAGATACGTTTAGAGCTGCAGCAATAGATCAATTACAAGTTTGGGCAGATAGAGTAGATGTACCAATGATAAGACAAGAAATGGGTTCTGACCCAGCATCTGTAGCTTTTGATGCCTTGCAATCTGGTTTTAACCAAGATGCAGACGTTATTATTATCGATACAGCAGGAAGACTGCATAATAAAATAAACTTAATGAACGAGCTAACAAAAGTTAAGCGCGTTATGCAAAAAGTTGTTGGTGATGCACCTCATGATGTACTTTTAGTTTTAGATGGTTCTACCGGACAAAACGCGTTTGAGCAAGCCAAACAATTTACAGCAGCTACAGAAGTAACCTCTTTAGCTGTAACTAAATTAGATGGTACTGCCAAAGGTGGTGTTGTTATAGGTATAAGTGATCAGTTTCAAATTCCGGTTAAATATATTGGCGTTGGTGAAGGCATTGAAGATCTACAAGTCTTTAATAAATATGAATTTGTAGATTCTTTCTTCAAGTAACAAATAAGGTAGATTTAAAAGCCACAAAATCTGTCATTCTGAATTTATTTCAGAATCTTAATGATCTGATGATTATCCTTTCAAAATAGAATCTGAAACTAATTCAGGTTGATAAACTATTGTTTTTTTGAAAATACTGCCGCAAATTTATATTTCAAAGATTTATAGATCTTGGATGTGTTTTCCAAGGACATATTTATAACTTCATTGTTGTCTTAAGTCCTTATGATAACTAAATCTATTCTATCTTTTTAAAGTAAAATGACCTCTATAGGTTAACCTATTTGCTCTTGTGACAACAAACCAGTAGTCTGACGTTGGTAATTTGTGACCATCATATGTACCATCCCAAACCGAATTAGCATCTAAAACTTTTATTAGTTTCCCGTATCTATTAAATATCTTAACTAGAATTGACGGTTCAGTAGTAGCATTTTTAATATACCAAGTGTCATTAATGCCATCACCATTTGGTGTAAAAAACTTTGGGAAATTTAATAGGTAAACAACTTGTTCTGTAATACCACATTCATTTTTATCTCTTACATAAACTGTGTATTCACCAGAAGCTAAATTGTTAAAGCTATTACTATCTTGGTAATAAAAGTCATCAAGAGAATATTCGTAATCGCCTAAGCTTAATTCAGATAGGAAAACGGTAATGGAATTGTTATCATCTGTCCAATCCTCAACATCTATATCCGAAATTATAGCAGTATTTGACTGGACAACTTCAAAGGTCTTTGTAGATTCGCATAGGTAAGACAAATGATTTTCGGTAACCGTAACTGAATAATTTCCAATCATTTGGTTAGTAATTTCTATAGAGCTTGTAGTTGCTCCTGTAGACCATAAATAACTGTAAAAACCAGATCCAGCATCAATAGTTATATAGTTTTCATCCTCACAAATACCAACAAAATCTGAAATTGGTATAATTGGTGTCGGTTCTAGATCAATTGTAATTTCAGCAATTTGATAACAATTATCTGAAGAATCTATTCGTGCAAATACAATGTTCGATTCTGCATATGTCACATAATTTGAAGGATCAAATAAACCGTCTTCATTATAATTTTCAGCGTCAGATAAATTTTCGAAATAATGAAAAGTACATTCTGTACATGTAGCAATTTCAGATTCATAAAAGGTTAAATCGGTATTTTCTAGGTCATCATTATTTGTGTCACATAAAATAATCGATAGATCATTTACAACTAATATTGGCATTATAATACTTACTTCTACAGCAATTCTCTCATCACTTTCACAACCATCGTTTGTAATTTGAGCGCCATAATAAAGATTACCATCAATAAGATGAGTCTCGTTAGAAATGACATTACCATTAATTTCAGCATCATACCAAACCGCATTTGAATTTACTTCAAGATCTGCTATAGTTGCTTGTTGAGTTATACAAAATACTTGTTCATATTCTCCAGTTAAAGCTTGCGGTTTTTCTAAAATGGTTATATCAAATATTTCCGAAGCAATTCTACATGCCGAAGATTCAATATTAATTCCGTTGGCTACGGTAATTCTATATTGAAAACTTCCAGGAGTATCAGTTTCTGAAAATTCAAAATTAGTTGTTGTTTCATTGTCAATATCTGCCCATGTTATACCTAAATCATCTGAAAATTGCCATTGGTATTGAGGGTTTGTATAACCAGATAAAACATCAGCTTGAAATGTATATTGAGCTGAACTGCCTTCACATAAAGTAATAGCATTTCCTAATTCATTATTTATTGAGTTTGTAATTGTAGGACCACATGGTCTAAAGGCAATATCATCAAGAGCAAGGTCATTGCCAGGATGTGCACTTGGTGCAGAGTTTAATATTGTAATGACAACTTCTGTATCGTTTTCGAGGGTAAAGAAAAAACCGTATTGTAACCAATTTCCAGAAGAGGTCTGTGCAATGTCACCAGTGTTATATGAACCTAATATGTTTCCAGACGTATCACTAACCCTAAAGGTAACATCGGGATGATATTCGTCCGTACCAACAGAAGGGTTCATAATGTTAATAAGCCAAGCAGAAAACTCGTAGGTTGTGTTTGAGCATAATCCTGTAACCGTTTTGGTGTAAAAAACGCCTTCATTTGCTAAAACAGCACTGTTTATTACCATCATGTAACCATTGGTGTCGCCTGTGTGATCGCTAGTAACGTGCCAAGCATTTCCTTTTAATCCACTTGTGGTATTGGCTATAGTATATTCACCCTCATCTAATTCACCAGCACTACTATAAGTAAATGCCGTGATATTATTACCTAAAGCATCTCCGCGTTCTGAGCCAAACCCAAAATCTATTTCTACTAAGGGATCACCTAAATTACCTTCGCATAATTGAGCATTCAATTTTAGTGACGTTAAAAAAAGAAAAACAATTAGAAACTGATTTTTTATATTCAAATTAGAAATATTTAAAAATGACTATATAAAGCTATTTCATTTAGGTTTAGCTATAAGTCTTTAGATGCTGTTTTTAAATATAACTTGTGCTTAAATTTTTTTAAGATCTGAAAAATGTAATTATTTTTTAGGAAGGGTCATTTTTGGCTAATCAATCAAAGCATTAATTTTTAACCATAAATCATTATCAAAACTAGATAAGGCAAAATTTTCATCTTCCGCAGATTGTCCCATTCTAATAACCACAATTTCTTTACTGGGAACAACATATATTTTTTGATCGTTTTTCCCTAATGCAGAATACATATCACTAGGAGCGTCTGGTATTAGCTCGCCTTGAAATTCAAATTGACTTTGTGGTAAATGATAAGTAGATTTTCCGTTTAACCACCACATATAGCCATAAGCTAAATTTACAGTTTGAGATGTATTTGTAGCTTCGCTTAAGTAGTTTTCATTTATTATTTGTGTGTCTTCCCATTTACCATTAGCATAAGATAACAAACCAAATCTAGCCATACTTCTGGTATTACTCCAATAAACACTTAAATCGCCAAGATCTATCCAACTACCATTCATGCCAATAGGGTCTTTTAATTTATCTGTAAAGTAATTACTCCAAGTTTGATTAGTTGCTTCGGCTACAACATCTTGCATTTTTACATAAACGTTATGATATGCCCAACGCGTACCAGCATCAGCAACATATTGCAAATTAGTTGATGAAACATCATCGCCACTAGTATCATCAAGTCCTGAGGTCATTGTTAAGAGATGTTTACAGGTAATTAAATCTTCTTTGGTAGCAGAGGTACTTGTCCATCCTGTTCCTAAATAATCAGAAACTTTGTTATTGATATCTATATAGCCTTCTTGCTCGGCAATACCTGATACTGTGGTTGTAAGCGTTTTTCCGGCACTTGCCCAATACCAAGTTGAGTTGCTATCATGACCATTCATGTATTCTTCCACTACAATTTTTCCGTTATGGAGGATTATAAAACTTTTGGTGTCTTTTTCTTCTAAATAATCTAAAAGTGGTTGAAGTTGATCTTCATTCCAGTTTAACTCTGATATAGATTTAGTTTCCCAAGTATCTGAATTAATTGGTGGAAAATAAATTTCTTCTTGTTGTGGATCTACGTCATCAGAACTGTTATCATCATTTGAACAGGACAAAAACACTAAAAATAGGAGCAAAATTGTGGTAAATAGATGAGATTTCATGGTTAAGTTTTTATTTAAGACTCTAAAATATGCAAAAGGTTTAATAACCAGCACGTTTCAAATGTAAAACTACAATCGTAAATCGTAAATCATTCCTTATCTTTGCCAACTGATTTATAAAAAGCATGAGAACCAAGACTACAAAAAAGAATAGAATCAACGTTATTACATTAGGCTGTAGTAAAAATGTTTACGATAGTGAAGTTTTAATGGGACAGCTAAAAGCAAGTGGTAAAGACGTTGTACATGAAGAGGAAGGAAATGTTGTAGTTATAAACACCTGTGGTTTTATAAATAACGCCAAAGAAGAAAGTGTAAATACCATTTTGGAGTACATGAAGAAAAAGGAGGAAGGCGATGTAGATAAGGTTTTTGTTACAGGTTGTTTAAGTGAGCGTTATAAGCCAGACTTACAGAAAGAAATCCCGAATGTAGATCAGTATTTTGGTACAACTGAATTGCCAGGCTTATTAAAAGCCTTAGGTGCAGATTATAAACACGAATTAATTGGTGAACGATTAACAACAACACCAAAGAACTATGCGTATCTTAAAATAGCAGAAGGTTGTGATAGACCTTGTAGTTTCTGTGCTATTCCTGTTATGAGAGGAAAGCATAGAAGTACACCTATTGAAAATTTAGTTACAGAAGCTGAAAAATTAGCAGCTACAGGAGTTAAAGAATTGATATTGATAGCTCAAGATTTAACCTATTACGGATTAGATATCTATAAAAAACGAAATCTAGCAGAATTATTAGAAAACTTAGTTAAGGTAGAAGGGATTGAATGGATTCGTTTGCATTATGCTTTTCCAACAGGTTTCCCTATGGATGTTTTAGATATTATGAATCGTGAACCAAAGATTTGTAATTATTTAGATATACCATTACAACATATTTCTGATGATTTATTAAAATCAATGCGTCGTGGTACTACCAAAGAAAAGACGACTAAGTTAATAAAGGAGTTTAGAACTATTGTGCCAGAAATGACGATTAGAACCACATTAATTGTTGGTTATCCTGGAGAAACTGAAGCACATTTTGAAGAACTTAAACAATGGGTTTCAGAAATGCGTTTTGAGCGTTTAGGCTGTTTTACATATTCTCATGAAGAAAATACACACGCTTATAATTTAGAAGACGATGTGCCAGAGGACGTAAAAATGCAACGTGTAAATGAAATTATGGAAATTCAATCTCAAATTTCATGGGAACTGAATCAAGCTAAAATAGGACAAGAATTCAAAGTTGTTATTGATAGAAAAGAAGGAAATTATTTTGTTGGTAGAACAGAGTATGATTCTCCTGATGTTGATAACGAAGTGCTTATTGATGCATCTAAAACGTATCTAAAAACGGGAGAGTATACCACTGTAAAGGTAATTGAAGCAGAAGATTTTGATCTGTATGGTGAGGTGGTAAAATAATCTTATTGCATTATGAGCCTAGATTTATTTAGGCCAAACAGTTTCAAATCTTACACAAACTATTTTCATATCTTCAGTTGGTTCTTTTTCAATTTCTGCTAAGAAATTTTTAAAGAAATCCCAATGTGCTTTTTTCCATTTTTTTAAGGGCTCAGAGTCTGTTCCCATGTCTAATTGCGCATATTCCTTAGATATTTGATTGAACGGAATGGTGTCTATACTTTTGTTCTCTATGATTGCATATGCTTTACCATCAAAATCAGTTATAATTTGTTTAGATCCAACTTTGGGTAGATCCAAGTTATATTGTTTATAGAGACTAAGTAGGCCAGAAGAGGCTTGCTTTTTTTTATTTGCAGTTAATTCTGCTAATCGTTTTGCATCTTCTTTGTTGTTGTGGAAAAAATCAAATTCAGGTAATTCTGTATTCTTAAATTCTGGATTTTGAGCAATGTAGCTGTTCCACATTGTTGTTACCGATTGGTCTATTACTATTTCAGAAGTCTTATTAGCCTCTGTTTGCTCGTCATTTTGTGTTTTTTCTTCATTCTTACAGCTGATTAGAATTAAAAAGAAAATGATTAAAGTTTGTTTCATCATAACTAGTCAGTAAAATTGTAAACTCCTTTATGCAATATAAAGAACGTTAACTGAATTTTAGTTTTTGCTAAAAAAAAAAAGACTACACATTAAATGAGAAGTCTTTTTCCTTAGTAAATTTATATATCTCATTAACAGCCATCATTAGAGCCAAATGTAAAGACAAATTCTTGCTCCATTTTTTCGCCATTGCTTTTTCTTGCAGGTAACCATTCTCCAGGTATCTTTTGTAGAAGGTCTTTAAATTTATTATCAATAGAAGGATATCCCGTTTTCATGGCATCATGCTTAACGTCTTTAACTTTACCTTCTTTAGAAATGATAAAAGAGTATTTTATGGCATTGAGTCTGTCATCAGTTATAACATTCAACGCTTCTAAACTGTTTTCTTTTAGATACGTGATTAATGCTTCTTTACCATCAACATATGCAGCTTGTTGGTCTGGAACAATAGTAATGTGTGGACCAAAAAACTTATCTTCAATAACACCAGTCTCTTTGTTTTTGCCTTTAAATTCGGTTCTAATTGTAAAGTGATTAAAATAATCTAAGGATCTTAATAGTTTTAATTGGGCTTTGGTAAGTTGAGCAGTGGTGCCATATTCTTGTAATTCAGACTGTTGGTTATCCTTAATTACAATAAGTTTTACGGATTTTATTTCCTCAATTTGGTGTTTTTCATCTTCATTAAGAAAATCGTAAATGCTGGTTGCTGCTTGTATATCAGCTTTTTGTACAGCTTCAAAGCGTGCGTCAACACTATAATGCAAATCTGGTAGTTCTTTTAAAAATGGACCATAGTTAATGGCACTATCTATTGCAATGCTATTGTTCCTTTTTTTACTTAAATCTTTGGCGTCAGAAGATTCCATATTAGTTAAACCAAAAAATAGAATACTTAATAAGGCCAATGCAGTTCCTAAAATAATAATACGTTGTTTCATAATGTTTTGCTTTTTGAGATGAATATGCTCAAATGTATTACTGAATGTCTATGCTAGTGTAACATAAAATGTCAAAAAAGTGTAAAATCTTTGTGAATGCATAATTTACATTGCTTAATCTCATAAAACTGTTTTTTTAATTTGCTTTTTCATAGGCCTCTTTCATCCAAGCAATTAATTCATCGTCTAGATCATTAACCGATGTAATTTGTACACGATGCGTGCACATTGTACCAAATGGACCAGAATTACCTAATCTATCAGTTGTTGGTTTTTCTGGAAGTTTTAAGCCTAAATCAATGCGTTTTTTAGTAGCTGGTTTAATGAGAACAAATTGTCGTTTTCTAATGAAACTTACACTAGTTTTCTTTGGTGTTATTGTGACATCTTTCCCAAAAGCTTCGATTTTGTTATGTAGCTTTTCATAAATAGGAAATAATAATTCTTTCCCTTCATATTGATTAGTAACTAAATCGTCTTCAGAATTATTTTCTTCCTTAGAAAGTGTCACAATGGTGTTGGCAAAACCATGCGTTACACCATGTTCTTTCTTTAAAAAATTAACACCTTCAGAATGTTTTACAAATGCTTTTTCTTTTAAAATAGATGTCCATTGGTCTAATGATTTACCTGTTTTCTCAGGCATATTGTTAATCATTGTTTGTAATGCTTTTTCCATGAGATATAGTTTTTAAAAGGGTTTACGTGACTTTTGTGGCAAATATGTGTCGTATAATTGAACACAAATCTTAGTATTATGAACAGAGCGGTTAGACACAATAGAATGCAAATTATTTTATTATCTTGTTATGCGTTTGTCAGTTTTGTAATCTGGTATTTTCTTTTTTAATTATTTTGAAGGTAAGCTATTAACGTAATTAAAACTATCCTCAAAATAACCAACTAATAAGTCTTTTTCATTGTAAAGCGATTTTGGTACTAATACATAATCTCTCATTTTTGCACCATGCGAATATTAGTCGTCAGCGTCATATTTCGCTTTAAATTTATTAGCAGTTTCTTTTGGCAATCTTATGCCAATTTCGCCTGCTTTATTTAATAGCGTAAACATATAACCATTAGAGGAGGTGTAAATCATCTTTTTGCCTTTGCGCTCAAATCCGTTACAAGCTTGCGTAATATCATCAAATACTTTTAAGGTGTCTTCCCAACTCATGTTACACGTGCTGGTCTATTAAAATAGCATTACCATCTGGATCTAAAACCACAAAACTTGCTGGACCAGAAGTTGCCGTTTCTTCTATTTCACTAGCAAATGTTACAGCGTTAGATTTTAAATGTGTTTGAATAGCTCTAACATCATCAAAATTTTCTAAAGTATTGGCGTTTTGGTCCCAACCAGGATTAAAGGTAAGAATATTGTTTTCAAACATACCTTGAAACAAACCAATCAATGATTCGCCATTTTTCATGATGAGGTAATTTTTTTC
Organism: Winogradskyella sp. 4-2091; assembly: GCF_045765065.1. Classification (NCBI taxonomy): domain Bacteria; kingdom Pseudomonadati; phylum Bacteroidota; class Flavobacteriia; order Flavobacteriales; family Flavobacteriaceae; genus Winogradskyella; species Winogradskyella sp. 4-2091. The sequence goes on along the minus strand of NZ_JBJKOD010000018.1, from coordinate 15,693 downwards.
TAATTCACCACCAAAAACGGAGAATCCTAAAGTTTCGTAAAATGCTTTTGATGCCTTTATGTCGTTTACAGCAAGACTTACTGAAAATGCGCCTAGTTTCATAATTTTGAGTTTAAGTTAGTACTTAAAGGTAATGAAAGTTTTAATTATGACTTTTAGTAGGTGTGTTTTTTAAATAAATATAATAATTTGGTGCTCTCAGAGCTTTAAATTTAATGGGATTTTGAACAGTCGATACACGGTTTTGTGTATGATTTCGTTGCGTGTTTAACCACTAAATTTAGCAAATAAATCACATATAGAAAGTCCGCGAGGACTTTCGTAAATAAGCTATAACTAGCAGTGAATTATACAAGGTGTTATATACCGTTTTCTTTCTTCCAATCGGTCTTCAAATATTTTAAAGCATCTTCTAAAGCTTTACTTGAAGGTTTAGGGTTAAAATCTAATTCTTTTCTTGATTTACTAATATCATAATCTTGTTTTAAGCCATAAAACATATCCAAGTAATGTCTCTGTAATAAAGGCTCTTTGCCTGTTAATTTACTTCTGAATTCCATTAAACTAGCTACAGAATATAATAAACATTTTGGTACTTTTTTAGGTGTTTTTAATTTTAGTTGCGGATATAATTCTGATGCTATTTTTACTGTTTCTTGTAATGTTGTATGGTGCTCATTAGATAAAATATATCTTTCTTGATTTCTGCCTTTTTTCATTGCATTATACATACCATAAGCTACATCTTTTACATCTACCCAATTTAAAGTTACGTTTGTGTCTACAGGTATTTCTCCATTTAAAACTTGTAATACAAGCTTGTTAGAATAACTTAACTTATAAGCTTTAGACCCAATCATAGCAGAAGGTAAAACAAGAACAGTTCTGATACCATACTTTTTTCCTAATTCTAATGCGAGTTTATCGGAATCATTTTTAGAATTATAATACCAGTTTCGTCTGTCTTTGTTATATCCATTATCAACATTTGCAGGTAATTTTGTAAAATCTAAACTGGCTACAGAACTTACATAAACGATATTTTTGACGCCACATTCTTTAGCAATGTCAAACAAATTTTGAGTTCCTTGCATATTATTATCATAAATTTCAGTTTTAGGGTTTTTAGCCCACATACTGAAATTTGCAGCCACTGCATATAAGTTTGTAACTCCTTGAAATGCTTTTTTTAGGGATTCTCTGTCGGTAATATCAGCTTGAACAACTTCACAGTCTAACCCTTTAAAGGGTTCAGTATTATTAATATTTCTTACAGTTGTTCTTACTTTTTGGTTATCCGAAAGTAAAAGCCTAATTAGGTTGTTTCCTAAATGTCCATTTCCGCCAGTTATTAATGAAATTTCGTTGCTCATAATTTTTAAATTTTGTTTGAGCAAATTTCGACACCTTTTAAGCGGTTAGAAATAACATTTGTTAGAAAGCGATTTGTTTTCTGATACGGCTTAAAGATTGAGGTTCCATTCCTAAAAAAGAAGCAATATTGTCAATAGATACATTTAAAGCTAATTTTGGATACTGTTTCACAAATTTAATATAACGTTCTTTTGCAGTTAAAATTTGAAAATCTTTAACGCGGTCTAATTTGCAACTTAAATGTTCATTTGTTACTTCTTTGACAAATATTGCCCAAAATTTTGTTTCCTTTTGTAAAATGTCAAAATCAAGTTTTGATATTTTTATTAGATTACAATCCGTGATAGTTTCATAATAATCAACGGATGGGGTTTCTGTCATAAAGCTATCTAAGGATGTGAAAAAATCTTGCTCAGCTACAAGATGTTGTACAACAATCTTTCCGTCAATATTTTGATATCCTTTTACAATTCCAGTATCTAAAAAATAAATATATCGCTCAACTTTTCCTGCTTCTAAAAGATTAGTATGAGCTGAAATTTGTTCAGAAACAAAATACTTTTTGATAAAATCAATTTCGTTTTGAGTTAAATCAATTTTTGATTGTATGTAATTAATTAGATTCTCCATTGTTGTGTCGTAATGGTATATAATGTCCCGCTAATATTAAAGCGTTTTAATGTTTTATGTCCAACGTTAAACGAAGGTAGCTTTTTTGAGATATAAAGTCAAGTGACTGACTATTAATTGTCTATATTTTTTTAATCTTCAATTGTTAATAAACTTAAACACTATTTATAATTATAGCAATAAGCTTTTTACTATCGCTTAACTCATACTTTTTAGCACTTTAACAATTTCATCAGGTTCAGAGCGCGTTCTGTAATCTACATTGACGTAATTCCATTTTACAATGCCATTTCTATCTAAAATAAAGGTTGCAGGAATAGGTAAAACATTAGCGTTACCATTATTAATGGCTTTTAAATCTAGTCCACGATCTACACGCATATGTTCCATTAAAAACTCAGGGACTTCCCAAGCTACACCATATTGTTTGGCAACTTTAGCATCTTGGTCCGACAGCACTGTAAATTCCATTTTACTAATTTCATTTTCAGTTAAAGAATCATCTGGTACTTCTGGGCTAATAGCAACTAGAGTTGCACCTAAAGCTTGTATTTCACTAAGTTTAGCTTGTAATGCTCTTAATTGTAAGTTGCAATAAGGACACCAACTACCACGATAAAAAGTAACTACAACAGGTCCTTTGTCTAGTAAGCCAGATAATGAAATCGGTTGTCCTTTTGGGTTTGGTAATTCAAATTCTATAGCTTTATCGCCAACTTTTAGAGCATCTTTTCCGTCTTCAAAAGCTTTGGCTTTAGCTATAACATCATCAACGCCTTGCATAAATTCAGGTTTTGCGTTTCGTCCTGCTGCAATTTTAGCGTCGGTTTGTTCTTTTAGTGTTTTCATTTTATGTTTTTAATGTGTCGTTATTCTTAAATTATGAACTAAAAATAAATTTAGCCATAATCCATAAACTAGCCATGTTCTTTAATTTTAATTAACTTTTTAATTAAAGATTACAGCTCGTAAGCATTATTATTTACAAAGAATAAAGAATTCACAAAAAACAATTTACCGTTTTCCCAAAAGCTTCTAAAAAGAGGATTATCTACCATGTAAATAAAACTACCGCTTCCCATAGTTTCCTCACCAAAAACCAAAGTTTGGTCTAAGTTTTTTACAGCATTTTGACCTGCAAATCCAGAAAAGACTTTGGTGTCATTTAAGTAAGCCACATTATAGCCACTGTCTAATAAATTGTATGCAGAACTACCTAATTTTAATGTGAAATAGTTGTCATCATAACCGAAAGCCATAGGATGCGTAGCATCTACTTTAGTATTAAAAATGGCACCTGTAATTAAGTGGTTACTGTATTCGCGTTCGCGATTGGCGTAAGGTGTTAAGTTGTCGTCCTCGTCTTCATCATCGTCTGAATCTTTATAACTTAAACTAAATCCATCCTTACCAGCAAAACTGGCTAGTGCACCATCAATAGCGATTACTTTTCCACCAGAACTTACCCATTTTTTTAGTTTCGTCATGTTATCACCAGTCAAAACTTTACCGTAATAACCATTTGGTATAACTAAAACGTTGTATTTATTCAGGTTGGTTTTGCCTAAATCATCGGTATTGATAGAAGTTACTGGGTAGTGTAATTGTTGCTCAAAGAAATGCCATATCTCACCATAACTTAAAGAGGACGTACCATCACCAGAAAGTATAGCAATTTTTTGCTTATTGACTAACTTAATATCTGGCGAGCCAATATCTGGTGTTTTGTGAGAAAATCCAGAAGTAATTTCTGTTAATGGTTGGGCATGTTCTTGTGCAATGGTATTCAATTTTGATACCATTTTTTCAATATGCTTGTTGTCGCCTTTAGTAATAATTAAAGAACCACGTCCAAAGGTTTTATCATTAGAAGAAAATGCTTTTTCAGTAAAACGCACCTTGAAATTATGTTTCAATAAAGCGGCTAAAAACTGAGCATCTTCCATAGAATTCCATTTACTTACATAACCGTAAGCATCATTTAAAACCTGGAGAGATTTTTTACTCGCCATTGTATTACTGCTTACTTTAGACGTTGTAGCAATAGCATCTAATCCATAAGCGTAAGGCAATGACCAAGCTGTAATATCATATGTTAATGAGTCGGAAAGCAATGTGTTGGGTTCAAACAAAACCTTAACCATTTTTCCTTTTGGTTGGTTAGAATGTACTACCAAAGCATTACTGTCTGCATTAAAACTACCTTGCTTGCCTGTAGCATAATGGTAACCAGAAACTTTAGTACTTGTAGCGTTTTCAAATGTAATTTGATGTTTGTTTAATAGTGTTTTTAAGCTATTAATTTTGTCTTCATTCCCTTTTAAGACGTAGCTTTTATATTTTAGATTGGCATTATTGAAGAATTTACCAAACTCTGTATTCAGTTGTTTTGCGTTTTTTGAAGCCATTTCTACAGTAGAAATTCCTGTAGTGGTATGATGCGTTAATCGTTCTACCAAAGTTAACACATGGCCTTCATCGTTTAAAATGCCCAAACCTGCCATACCATGGCCACCTTGCTCGTAAGTCATTCCCATGGCACCCATAAACGTTGGATAGGTATCACCATAACTTGGGTACAATAAATCAAAACGTTCTCGTGTAAAAAACAACCAACCTTCTGCATCAAAATATTTGGCATGATTTTGACCAATTTGCGTTTGGAAATCGCGTTGCCAATCTGAAATGACTTCATGAAACGGTTCTGCAGCTGGCGCAAAATAATACGGTTCGTTAATACCTTGCTCATGAAAATCTACATGCACATGCGGCATCCAAGTATTGTAAACCTCTAAACGTTGTTGGGTCTCAACTTGTGTGGCCCAAACCCAGTCTCTATTTAAATCAAAAAGATAATGATTTGGTCGTCCGCCTGGCCAAGGTTCGTTGTGTTCACTGGCTTGTTTGTCCACATCGTAAGGTTCGCTCTTGGTTTCATTATACCAATTAATGTAGCGGTCTCTACCATCCGGATTGACACTTGGGTCAATAATTACAACCGTATTTTTTAATAAATCTTGTTCTTCTGTTAGCAATTTATAAAGCGTAAGCATTGCAGCTTCAGAGCTAGATGCTTCGTTACCATGCACATTATAACTCAACCAAACAATTGCAGTATCTGTATTAGTTGGTTCACCATCTAATAAACCTGCGTTTTTTAAATTGTTTTCTCTAATCGTTTCTAGATTTTCCATGTTAGCTTCGCTTGTAACAAAAGCTAAATACATGTTTCTACGTTCATTGGTTTTTCCGTAGTTCACCAATTTTACTTGATTAGGTACAGCAGTTTCAACAGATTTAAAATAATCAATAACCTGATGATTTCTACTAAATTGTGTGCCAATATCGTAACCTAAAACGTCATTAGGAGAGGGAATGGTTTGTGCTGACGTTAAGGAAAGACTGCCTAAAACGACCAATAAAACGAAGACTAATTTTTGCATTTAATTTAAAATTATGGTTGTTAGCTAGTAAAGATAGTTAGTGCAACTGAATTAACTAAAAATTAGCAGATAAAAAATTGAAGAGTCTTATATTTATGCCGAAATTAAGATTAACCTATGCCAACTGACTGTATACCGTTTAAGGAAACCCATTATTTTTCAGATTTTATATGCGATTATCTCGCTGAAAAACCAGAATTAAAAGACTTTTACAATCGTTTTCCAAAGCTTGAAAATTTTGAAGCTCAGATACATGAAAAATCTATCTCATTTAAACGTGAAACGAGAACGGTATTAGTTGAAACATTAAAACAACAATATAAAGATATACAGACTTCAGATTTGACGTCTGAAAATATTGAAAGCCTACAGCAAGAAAACACCTTTACCATTACAACAGGTCATCAATTAAACCTGTTTACAGGACCTTTATATTTTTTGTTCAAAATTGTGTCTACTATAAATTTAACAAAGCAGTTAAAAGCTGAATGTCCAACTTATAATTTTGTACCCATTTATTGGATGGCTTCAGAAGACCATGATTTTGAAGAAATTAATTATTTCAATTTTAAAGGCAAAAAGATACAATGGAATTCAAACCAAACAGGTGCAGTTGGTCATTTTAACACGGAAGGTTTAGACGATGTTTTCGATATTATTGCTTTAGAATTTGGAGAAGGTAGAAATGCAGAACAACTAAAAACATGGTTTAAGGAAGGCTATTTAAAACATAATAATTTAGCGGATGCTACACGTTATTTGGCAAACGAATTGTTTGGCGAACATGGTTTGGTTATTATAGATGCTGATGATAGCGCATTAAAACGTCTTTTTATTCCGCAGATGAGAAAAGAAATTCTAGAGCAAACAGCATTTAAAACAGTTTCTGAAACTAATAAAAAACTAGAAGCCTTAGATTTAAAGATTCAGGTTAATCCAAGAGAAATAAATCTATTCTATATAAAAGACGGCTTACGCGAACGTATTGTAGAACGTGACGGAGTCTATTCCGTTTTAGATTCAGAAATAAAATGGAATGAAAGTCAACTATTAAAACACTTAGATGAGGAACCAGAATGTTTTTCGCCTAACGTAATTATGCGACCATTATACCAAGAAGTTATTTTACCAAATCTCTGTTACATTGGTGGAGGCGGAGAAATGATTTATTGGTTGCAATTAAAATCTAATTTTGAAGCGCAAAACGTAACATTTCCTATGTTGTTGTTAAGAAATTCAGCCTTAATAAAAACCACCAAACAAGCCGAAAAACTTGAAAGCTTAAATATTTCTAACAAGGATTTATTTTTAGATAGACACTCATTTATTAATAAGAAGGTTAGAAAAATCTCGAATATAGATATTGACTTTTCAGACCAAATAGCACATTTAGAATCTCAGTTTAAATCCCTTTTTGAAGTAGCAGAACAAACCGATAAATCATTTATTGGCGCTGTAAAAGCACAAGAAGTAAAACAATTAAAAGGCTTAAAACATCTTGAAAAACGTTTGCTACAGGCACAAAAGCGAAAATTAGCCGACCAAATTAGCCGTTGTACGGAGTTACAAGAACAATTGTTTCCTAATCAAAGTTTACAAGAACGAAATACTAATTTTTCAGAATTATATTTAGAGTTTGGCACACAATTAATTCCTAACTTATTGAAGGTTCTACAACCATTGCAAGGCGAGTTTACCATCGTTACCTTATAGTTATCATATAAACTGTTAAAAACTATTCAAAAAATCGCAGATCGTCAATCGTAAATTTAAATTCAATGTTTATTTTTGCGCATGCAACACAACAAAGTCCTAATTTTAGATTTCGGATCGCAATACACACAACTTATTGCGCGTCGCGTTAGAGAGTTAAATATCTACTGCGAAATTCACCCATTCAATAAAATTCCTTCAGATTCAGATAGCTTTAAAGCTGTTATTTTATCTGGTAGCCCAAATTCTGTGAGAGGAGAAGATGTTCTTCACCCAGAGTTAGATGGTATACGCGGAAAAAAACCAATGCTAGCTGTATGTTATGGTGCGCAATATTTAGCCCATTTTTCTGGTGGCGAAGTTGCGGAATCTAACACAAGAGAATACGGAAGAGCTAATCTCGATTTTGTAAAAGACAACGAAGACTTCTTTGAAAACATACACGAAGGCAGCCAAGTGTGGATGAGCCACAGTGATACTATAAAACAATTACCAACTAATGGTGTATTGTTGGCAAGTACAAGTGATGTAAAAAATGCAGCTTATAAAATTGAAGGCGAACAAACGTACGCTATTCAATTTCATCCTGAAGTATATCACACAACAGATGGTCATCAATTGCTTCAAAATTTCTTAATTAAAATAGCAGACGTTGAACAAGATTGGACACCAAATGCATTTGTAGAAGAAACGGTTGCTGATTTAAAAGCAAAGCTTGGCGATGATAAAGTCGTCCTTGGTTTATCTGGAGGTGTTGATTCTTCTGTCGCAGCGATGTTATTGCACAAGGCTATTGGCAAAAACCTCTATTGTATATTTGTAAATAACGGATTATTACGTAAAAATGAATTCGAAGATGTACTGCATCAATACGAAGGCATGGGATTAAACGTTAAAGGTGTAGATGCTTCGGCACGCTTTTTGGATGCTTTGAAAGGGTTGAGTGATCCAGAGAAGAAAAGAAAGGCTATTGGAGCCGAATTTATTGCTGTTTTTGATGATGAAGCGCACTTAATAAAAGAGGTAAAATGGTTGGCGCAAGGTACAATCTATCCTGATGTAATAGAAAGTGTATCTGCAACAGGAGGTCCAAGTGCAACCATAAAAAGTCATCACAATGTTGGTGGATTACCAGATTATATGAAGTTGAGCGTTGTGGAGCCATTACGCGCTTTATTTAAAGATGAAGTAAGACGCGTTGGTGCTTCTATGAATATGGATAGTCAGTTATTAGGTCGTCATCCGTTTCCTGGTCCAGGTTTAGCAATCAGGATTCTTGGAGATCTAACTGAAGAGAAGGTACGTATATTACAAGAGGTAGATGCTATTTTTATTAATAACCTTCGTTCTTGGAATTTATACGATAAAGTATGGCAAGCAGGAGCTATGTTATTGCCAGTGAATAGTGTAGGTGTAATGGGAGATGAGCGTACTTACGAAAAATGTGTAGCTTTACGAGCTGTAGAAAGTACAGACGGAATGACTGCAGATTGGGTAAATTTACCTTATGAGTTTTTGCAAAAAACCTCAAACGAGATTATAAATAAAGTGAAAGGTGTTAATAGAGTGGTGTATGATATAAGCTCTAAACCACCTGCAACTATTGAATGGGAATAAAACAATTTAGTTTAGCATATATTGTTTTTAGAATAAAAGTAAAATAGAATACATGAAAAATTTTTTAGCCATCTTATTAATTGCTTTTACTATTGGTTTAAGTGCTCAAAATTATGTTGAACATAAGGTACAGTCTGGAGAAACAATAGAATCGATTGCAAAACAATATTTAGTAACACCTTTTGATATTTATGCGTTAAATCCGGATGCTAAGAAAAAATTTCAACCAAATACGGTTTTAATTATACCAAATTCTAAAATTAAAAATGAACCTATAGCAGAAAATAAGCGCGAGCTGACTGGTTATAAAAGTCATAAAGTAAAACGAAAAGAAACGTTATATGGTTTAACTAAAAAGTATGGAATTTCTGAAGAAGAATTAAAAAAGGCCAACCGTTCTTTATATTCTGAAAACCTTAAAAAAGGTGATAAAATTAAAATTCCTCAATACCGAACAATTATTTCAAAAAGGTCTTTAAGTAACACCGTAAAGAAATACACCGTTTTACCAAAAGAGGGGAAATGGCGTATTGCCTATAAATTTGGAATTTCGGTTGCAGATTTAGAAGCATTAAACCCTTACATGAATGACGTAATTCAACCAGGAGATGTGCTTAATGTTCCTAATATTGAAGATAAGGAAGAAAAGAAAATTGAAGCTGCATTTGGTTATTATGAAGTTTTACCAAAAGAAACATTCTACAGTTTAAAAGGTAAGTTAAACTTAACGCAAGGGCAGTTAGAGCAATTAAATCCTGATTTAAAAACAACAGGATTAAAAGCAGGTATGGTTTTAAAAGTACCAGAAGGTAGTAATACAGAAGTAGGATTAACAGCGGTAAAAACTACTAATTTAAAACGAAACCTAGTTAATTATAAGACTAAGAAGATCGCTTTAATGATGCCTTATCAATTGCATAAAATTGATGTAGACTCGGTAGAGGAAGCAAAGGATAGAATTAAAAACAACAAATTGTTATCTATAGTGTTAGATTTTCATGTTGGTGTATTGATGGCTTTGGATTCTGCTAAACAATTAGGAATCTCAACAGATCTTAAGGTATTTGATACGCATTACCACGCAGCAGTAACATCTAAAATATTAGCTGAAAATGATTTTTCGGATTATGATGCTGTTATTGGACCAATGGAAAGTAAGAGTTTTGATCGTGTGGCTTCTGCTTTAAAAGGCGATCGTGTGCCTGTTATTGCTGCAATGAACAAGCCCAAACAAGTTTATAGCAACGTGTTTCAAACTTTACCAGAGAAAAAATTATTGAGTAAAACAATGATTGATTTTGTAAAAGCTGATAGTTTAAAAACTAAAGTGGTTATAATCTCAGATCAGGCAAATAGAGCGACTAGTGAAGCATTGCAAAAGGAATTTCCAGATGCAAAACTCTTTTTCTCTAGAATGAATAAAAAGGATAAGACAAAAGATGCTTACTTTTTGTACCATACCGAATTAGAAGGTGTGTTCACGGCAGGTAAAACAGTAGTGTTTTTAGAAACAGATAATGATTCGTTTGCATCGAGTATTATAAGTATGCTAAATGGTTTTATTAATAATAGAACAGAAATTGTTTTGGCTACTTTAGACAAGGGTAAAGGCTTTGAAGGTAAAAACATAGATAACATTTATTTATCTAATCTAAAATTTCATTATGCTTCTGTATATAGAGATTTTGATGATGAAAAAGACAACGGATTTGTTAAGGCATATAGAAAAGAATATGGTATAACACCAAGTAAATATGCCGCACGTGGTTTTGATATTACTTTAGATATCTTAATGCGTTTAGCATCTGCAGAGGATTTATATGAAGCTTCGCCCGAAACAGTAGAAACGGAATACATTGAAAACAAGTTTAGATACACAACAGACTTTTTTGGCGGTTATGTAAACCAAGCTGTTTATGTAGTAAAATTCGATGATTTACGAGTTGTAAAAGCGAATTAAAGGGCTTTAGATAATTGAATATCTAATCTCATCTTAATTTTTTAGTGCTTTAACGAATAATATACTTTTTTTGATATAAATGACGTTATTTTTGGGAGGAACGTTAAAATAATTATTTAGCGTACTCATTTTAATCCATTTTTTATCCCTTGAAAAATATACTTATTTGTTTGTTTGTATTGTTTGTTAGTAGTGAAACTAACGAAGAAACAATAACTTGGGATGAAAACAACAAGTTAACTTGGGCAGACTTTAACGCGAGTCCAGATCCTGATTCTGATGCAGTTGCTTTAACAGCGTCAGGAATTACGTTTGGTTTTGGTGTTAAAACGTCTGGTAAACGTATAGTGGAGTTTTCAACCACAGTAGAATCGCACTTTTATCCTAACAAATCTTGGTATAAGAAGGCGCAAAGCGATCAGCATATTCTTGGGCACGAGCAATTACATTTTGATCTTACAGAATTATATTCTCGAAAATTGCGACAGGAAATTTCTAAACTACAAGTAAATCAGAATGTGAAAAAGCAATTGAATAGATTGCATGAAGACATTAATTTAAAGCTCAGTGCAGCTCAAGCAAAATACGATCGTGAAACCCAACATTCAATAAATGCGGTAAAGCAAAGAGAATGGGCTAATTATGTAGAGAAAGAATTAAAGAATCTAAAGGATTACAAATTGCTTTAATAATTCTGTCCTAATAAAAATCATTAGACTTCAAATTAAAAATGGAATTAGACGGACGAGTTCTTATAGAATTAGCGCACTATAAAATGCCATTTGGGAAATACAAAGATCAATACCTTGTAGACATACCAGAAGCTTACTATGTTTGGTTTCAACAAAAAGGATTTCCAGAAGGAAAATTAGGTAAAATGATGCGCCAAATGTTTGACATTAAAATTAATGGTTTAGAATCAATGATTCATACCATTCGACGCGATTTTGAAAAGTAAAAGATTTCTGCTTCCTAAGGTATTTTTAACCTATTAGAAAATGTGTTATAGCGTAACACCTTATTATTTTGCGTAAGCACCAGAAGAATACGTTAACTCGTAGCTGTGTGTGTAAACTTCAAACACAATACCAAATGGATCTTCAACATAACACATTTTATAAGGCTTATCGTTAGGATAGTATTGTCTAATTGGCATACGTTGTTTTCCGCCAGCAGCAACTATTTTATCTACTAAACCTTCAATATCTGGGTCTTGGATGCAAAAGTGAAATAAACCGGTATTAAACGGATTAAATTTTGGAGCTTTTTTTACGCCATGAGAAAATGAAAATAATTCTATGCCAATACCATCTGAGGTAGACATATGTGCAATTTCAAAACTTTCCCAATCATCGCCAAAAACGTCAATACACATTATACCTATGGCTGTATCTGCTTCCTTTTTTACAGTAGAAGGTTCCATAATAACGTACCAACCCATGACGTCTGAGTAAAACTTTACAGCAGCATTAATATCTGGTACTGTAATACCGATATGCGAAAAAGACTTTGGGTAACTCTTATTAGTTGTCATAATTTTTGTTTTAAAGTTCAAAATTAATTTAGATTTGTCTAATTGGCAATAACTTACCTAAAAGTGCTATAGTGTACTAATAGAGTAAAATACTGATTAATAGCTTTTTAATTTGAAATAAATATGATAAATAATTGTCCACTGCACTATACAATGCAATTAATAGGTACCAAATGGAAGCCTCTAATACTGTTTCATTTGTTAGAAGGCGCTTCTCGATCTGGTGTTTTAAAGAAAAAAGTACCAGATATCTCAAATAAGATGTTTACGCAAACGGTTAGAGAATTAGAAAAAGATGGACTTATCTCTAGAAAAGTTTATCCTGTGGTACCGCCAAAAGTAGAATATAAGCTAACCGAAAGAGGACAATCGCTCGAAAAGCTATTGAGAAGTTTAGATAAATGGGGTTTAGAAGATCTTAGAACTATTAAAAATAAATAGCTCAAAACAATTTTAATTGCCTGTTATTAGGTAGTTACCATCGTAACTGCCAGTAATTATAGTACCGTCATTTCTAGTAAATGAAAAGTTAAAGACGATATTATATGCTGTATAGTTAGTAATGGTTACAAATCCAGATTGTGCATATAAATCAGAATCTGGATCGCTGTCTGACAAGAGTTGTGTGCCAGGATTAAATTCGCTGCCTGTGATTGACCCATTTATAGAGACACTGAATGCATCAATTGAGTTGTAAGTGGTGTTCTGTAGGTTAATGTCATCAACTTCAAAATTAACATAAGAAACATCTGTTAAATCGGAGTTGCTTGTTATTTTAGAACTTGATTTATTAAATATATTAATCGAAATTTTACCAGATTCACTAGCACTAGAATTACTATCAACAATAATAGCAGACATTAAAGGATAATTGTTGCCATTATAGCTAAATTCGTTAGTGTCTTCTGGTGTGTAAGACGTATTCTCTTCTGGAGCACAACCAAATGTAATTAAGGTAAAAAACAGTATAGTAAGAATATGTGAGTAGGATTTCATAATAGATAATTTAATTAAAACCTAAAAACAAAAAACCACTAAGTAGAACTAAGTGGTTTTTTAATTTTAAATAAAGCCTAATAGAAAGGCCTAAATACGCAACCAACGTTTATTTTCTTAAAACGTTCTTTGTTACCGTGTAATGTTTACTGCTAAATTGAATGATGTACATTCCAGAATCTAATTGATTAAGATCAATAGTTCCTTTGTAAACTTCTACTTTTTGCTTTTTACCATAGATATCATAAACTGTAATGGTAAAATTAATGTCTTCATCAGCAAGACCATAATAAACAAGATCTTCAGTAACCGTTGGGTAAACTTTTACTTTGTCATCATTTTCTGTGGTCTCATTTTGAGTTTCAATAGCAAAAGCAATATCTGCAGTCTCAACCACAGAAATGGCGTTTGTTTTACTCGCCGAAACGGTTTGTGCCATAGATGCCATAGAACATACAGCAAATACTAGTAATAAATTAAATTTCATAAATAAGTAGGTTAAAATTTGGGTTAAATATTAATTTAAGCCGTAAACTTATGAAAATAAATGATTAACGCAAATTTACTTACGAATAATCCTACATATATTTACATTTAAGCATTAGTTAATTGTAATTTATAGGTGTTTTCTGTCTTTTTAAATCTGAGAAAATGAGTGTTGATATAAAAATTGGAGTCTTCAAATTGGGGAATTATTAATTGTATTCGCAATCCGCTTGTACGACTTTGTGTTGCCACTGAATCCAATATTCTTGTAAGCCTTGTTTTGTGGTTTTTAGTTCACTAATATTTAAATGACGACCAGCTAATACTACGTTTTTTAATTGTGCTTTACGTTGCGCTAGAGCAGGAGTGTGATTCCAACCACCAACATGATCAAATGCTGTGTAAGCATCACATTTATTAGTCACGGAAAGAAAAGGAATTGTTAAGCTATAAGATACAGATCCAGAACCCATACCATCTGTACGCATAGAGATGTTTTTAAGATCCACTTTAGCGTATGTTCTAGAAGCATATAGCTTTTTTAATTGATCGCCAACAGAAGCAGCCATTTGGTTAGAGAATTGATGTGCAATATCGTCGCCATTAATAAATTCTTTACCAATGTAAGTGCCTGTGCAAGCTTTATAGGTGCAAGTAATGTTTTTTGCTGAGGTTAAGCTCTTATTGTCTTCATTGTATTTACAAGATGACAAAACGAACATTAGCATAACATAGATTATGATTTTCATAATTGCATCTTTAGGTAATATCAAACTTCCACATTTTCCTTTTTCGAGATTTTTTATTAATCATTTTAGTGCCAAGTAATGTTTCCCATAAGAGTAAACCCGATATCTTTTCTACTTTAGAGGTTTCAACTAAAAACTCTTCAAGTTTTTTATCTGTTTTTTCATTCGGAATTATAAAAGACCACATATTTATGGTTCCTGTATTTCGTTCTGTTAAGACCGATTTAAAAAAGGCATGAGGAATTGGTAATGAGACAGAAATTTTAGCATTATCATCACCCATCATAATGACTTCTTGATCAAAGTAAAATAAAGGACCACTGATGACGTAGGTTTCAAAAACTTTTTCATCACTATCTAATATTCTAATGGCTTGTTCTAGATCTTTCCAAACCCCTTTATTAAAACTTGGTGCTTGTGGTGTCATATTAGAGAGTAAAAAGGTTTCGCTATTCTGTATTTGTGTTTCAAATTGGTTAGCACTGGCTACGAGATGACCTCTGTCTAATCCTGAATGTTGATATACTTCTTTATCAGCTCTAAAACTTTCTGGAATCCTGTAGTCTGACCGAAAATTATCCATTCTTTCAACATCAGTTCTGTCTTTATCAATAATTTCTAAAGCCCATTTTGCTTGCCTAAAATAGTACGAGTAGCCTAATACATAATGTCTGTTATACAATATTTGATCTGCTGTTGGTAAGCCATACCTAGTTTCTCTTTTTAAATTCGGATGGTTCATAAACTAAAACTTTAAAAATTGATTATAAGTTTTGAAGTTACTAAAAATAAACACTCAGTAGAATACGTAGATATACTTATTTTAAGGAATTGTTAGGTTAGCGTTGTGATCATTGAAATCGAGCTTAAATAAGATTAGAGTAGGTAATATAAAGCTTGATTGAAATTAAAACCAGCAATTAATTATACACGGTGTTAGCCTACGTTATTTTATTTCAGTCGTTTTTTAATATCCATTCTCTGATGTAAAATTCTAACGATTTCTACAATTTCATTTTCAACTTTTCTGTAGAAAATCAGATGCGATTTAATTTTCGTTACGCGATAATTTTTTCGAGTTTGTTCAGCCGATTTTCCAATCCGATAGTTGTCCGCAATAAAGTCAATTTCTGCCATTATTAAATCGTAATATCTGTCTGCTTGTTCTTTAGACCATTTGTTAAGAGTATA